>JBAULD010000177.1:0-5269 GCA_049578005.1 Polyangiaceae bacterium | reverse complement strand
GGAAAACGGCGGAGACGGGCAGATTCCTGGTTCACGGCCGTTATCCCGGGTGCGGCTGCAGGACCCCGTAGACGACCTGGTTCTCCAGCCTTTGGCGGAATCGACCCGAAAGGGACGAAAGGGCGCGCAGCAGCCGGCCGTGGGGTACTTCGCGCTCCCGACCAAGGCGTCGTGCCTCTCCGAAGAACGGGCGCCTGACGGTCAGTGACCACCCGTGCGGGCGGAAGAAGTCGAACCCGTTCGCGGGCGCGAACTTCCATTCGGCGTTCGCCTGGGCCAAGACCTTGCCCCAGGCTCGCATGGTTCGTTCGAGGAATTCGGACGCGACGCTTTCGAGAACCCATCGTTGCATCGGCGATCGCGCACGGAGCCCGTCTGCAAGGGAGGCCACCCGCACCTCATCGAGGTAGACGAGGAGACCTTCGGTCACCACGACGACCCGCCGGTGGGCACCGGCGACGCGGTCGAAAAGGCCCTCTCTAGCCTTGTCGTCCGCGAGATCCACGGCCACTCGTTCGACGACGCAGGCGGGGTTCGCTCGCGCGAGCATTTCCGTCTTTTCGTCGAGGATGGACGCGCGATCGGCTTCGATCCAGACCAGCGAGGAGGAAAGCGGCAGGCGGTAGGGGCGGGCATCGAGACCCGCGGCGAGGTTCAACACGGCATCGGCGCCGATGCTCCGAACACAGTCGACGATCATTTCGTCGAAGGCCTTGGTGCGCACGGCAAGCCCGGACGCGAGCGCCCGTAGGCCCGGCTGCTCCCCCGCGACCGCCGGCATCGCTTCGGCGATCCTACGCCCGCGCTCGCCCGCCAGTCGGCGTGCGAAAGGATCGACGAAAAGCGCGTCCGGGCGCTCGGATTCCAGGGCTCGATGGAAGGCCACCCACCGCGCGGTGTCCGAGACGTCGTCCATGAGCCGCGCTCCCGGCGCGCTCACGCCGCGCCCCGCAATCGCATGGCTGCACGCAGCAAAGGCACCGGGGACTGAGCGGGGTAGCCCTCGCGCCACAGTCTCGACGAGGGCACCAGCACGGCGACCGACATGCCGTGCATCTCGATCGTCGCGAGGGCGAGCGGAATCCCGAAGTACGAGACGGGCACCAGATCGGTTTGCGGGGCGGTTGCCGAGACCGGACGCGCCGCGATGCGGGCGTGCGCCTGCTGGTAGCTTTCGCCCGTCGCCGCCATTGTGGCCCGAACTTCGGCGCGAAGCTTCTTGTGGGCATGTCGATTCGCCATGGCTCTCCTCGTTGGATCCGACTCCGCCCCGGCGCGGAGCGAACGAATGGAGGGAGGTACCGAACCGAAACCCGAAGGGCCAAGCCCTCTTCGCTCGCGTCGTTTGCCGTGCCGGGCGGCTGCCAGAGAGCAAGGCTCGGGAGAGCCTGCCCGGGACCTTAGGCGCAGCGTCGCGTTCGTCAAGGTTCCGAGACGCACCCTCCGACGCGAGCGATCCATCAAGGCTGCGATGGCGTGCGGGTACTCCCCTATGGGGAGCGGAGCTCGACCTTCGGCGGTTGCGCCCTCGGCTGACTATTGTCATACATTATCGGTGCGCTTCACGTGGGATCGGAAGAAAGCCGCGACCAACCTCGAGAAGCACGGCGTCTCCTTCGAGGAGGCCGAGACCGCGTTCGACGACAAGCTCGGCGCGTACTACCCGGACAGGCTCCACGAGACCCGGTTCATTCTCATTGGGTACTCGAAGCGGAGCCGCCTCCTCTATGTCGTTCACGCCGAAGTCGCGACGGACACGATTCGCATCATCGGCGCGCGAAAGGCCACGAAGAATGAAAAGAAGCACTACGAGGAAGACTGATCCACTCGACGGCGAGCTCGATTTCGAGCGATTCGGCCCTGTTCGCCGAGACGCATTCGCTGGCGCCGACGAGCGAGGTGGCCCTTCGCTCCTTGCCCTCTGGGAGATGCCCGAAATCAAGCCGGGTGCTCTCCTCCTTCGGCGCGGACATCCAGGACAGGGCAAGAGTCGCACGACCGTGGTCCGTTCGATTCGACTCCCCGCCGACGTGTGGAAGCAGATCGAAGCGAAGGCGAGGGCGAAACACCTGAACCTGCACCAGGCAATGCGCGCGGCGCTCGTCGGATGGGCTGGGCGGGGGCGTTAGTCGGACGCCCTTCTCTTCGGAAGTGCTCGACGGCCAAACGCCGCCCAACCGGCGGAGCCCGAGCTCACGCCCGCTTTCGCGACCGCTCTCCCCGCTTCCCCGCGGTCTCCGCTTCCTCTTGCGCGCGCAAGACGACCCCGCCCCACTTTCGCATGGCATCCGCCACTTCTCGAAATCCGCGACCGGCCGCGGTGAGCTCGTATTCGACCCGCACGGGCGGCCCTTCCATCACGCGACGCAAGACGAGCCCCCGCTCTTCGAGCTCGCGCAATCGAACGGAGAGCATGCGGTCGCCGATTTCGCCTACGGCGTCACGCAGCGCGCCGAATCGGAGCGGTCCCCCTTCCAGAGCGGCGAAAACGAGCCCCGTCCAAGGTTTTCCGAGGACGTCCATGGCCGCTTCGAACCGCGCGCAGCCGGCCTTGTCGTGGACCACGCGATCAGTATGCGTCCCGGCCGAGGAAATGGAAGCCTCTGAATCGTGCGCAACTTCTCTTTCGGAAGCGACATCCTAGGAAGCACCGAAAGGAAGTCACCCATGAAGTCCAAGCTCGTTCTCGGCGCTCGCGTTCTCCTCGGGCTCATCTTCTTCGTCTTTGGCCTGAACTTTTTCTTCCATTTCATTCCGCAGCCGCCCATGCCGGCAGCGGCCGGAGCGTTCGCCGGTGCCATGTTCTCGACGGGTTACCTTTTCATCCTTTTGAAGGTGGTCGAGGTTGCCTGCGGCGTGCTCCTGCTTGCCAATCGCTTCGTGCCGCTCGCGCTGGCCCTTCTCGCGCCAATCGTCGTGAATATCGTGATGTTCCACGCGTTCTTGGCGCCGGCTGGAATCGTGCTGCCGCTCGTCGTGCTCGCGCTCGAGGTCTACCTCGCGTGGAGTTATCGCGGGGCCTACCGCCCGATGCTCGCCGCGCGGGTTTCGCCGACCGAGGCTTGAGGGCCGCCGCACCGCCGCGGCGAGCCTAGGGCGCGAGCACCTGGCAAGCGGCCACACCGCGCGCAAGGATCTCGCGATCGAGCGTGCACACCGGCACCCCTTCACGAGCGGCCAGCCATACGTAAGTCGCGTCCGCGCCGCGCAGCTTCGTCGCAACCGCGATGCGCGCCGCAGCGAGCGCGCGCTTCGGTCCGACCGTCACGACTTCGTGAGGCAGAGCCGTTAGCGCGCCAACGAGCGCATCGATCGCGGGGGGATCAAACCCTAGCCGCGCGAGCGCGCCGGCCACCTCGGCGAGGAAGAGCGATGGGATGACCGCGACGTCGTCACCGTTCGCCAGCCGTCGCAGGCGTGCACGCGCCGCTTGGTAGCTGGGCTCCTTCGGCCGGAGCGCCGCGATCGCGATGCTCGCGTCGAGTACCAGGCGCATCAGCGGATCGCGTCGAGGCGATCGCGGCCGAGCGCCTCCTCGAGGGTCATGGCTGTTTCAGGGACCGCAGCGATCATGCGGTCGAGGAGCGCGTCGAACGCCTCGAGCGTCATTCTCGGTCGCTCCTGCTCCGCGACCTCGACCGGGACGATCGCCGCGGCGGGTTTGCCGTGACGAAGAATCAACACGCGTTGTCCCTTGTGCTCGGCGAGGTCGACGAGCTCGGAGAAATGGGCCTTGGCGCTGGCGACGGAAGCCTTTCGCATAAAGGTCACAATGACCCATTTGCCTTACCGTCGCAAACGCGAGCCCTTCCGGGCTGGTGTCCTCCGGTGAACGGAATTCAGCGCGCGTATCCCTGGAGCCGGTAGATCCCGTGGCCGAACCACTCCCGGAGCGCCATCGTGCTTCGCTCGAGGTACGCCGCGCGGGGCAACCAGCTTCCCGAGAAGCGGGCGGGATCGTACGCGCGGTAGTCCACCGGCAGCGTGTCGACCGACAGGCCGACCGCGCGAAAACACCCCTCGGCGCGCGGCATGTGGAACGCACTGGTCACGAGAAGCAGCCGCGTCCAGCCGCGGGCCTGGACGATGCGCCGCGACTCGACCGCGTTTTCGTGCGTGTTGCGTGACTTCGGTTCGACCTCGATGCGCTCGGGCGAGATCCCCCAGTTCGCGAGCTGCCGAGCGAGCACGTCGGCTTCGACGAGCGTCGGCACCGCAGGATCGAGGACCCCTCCGGAAAGAATCACCGAGCGCGCGTGGTCCGCCTTCAAGAGGTCGTACGTGACGATGAGCCGCTCGACGTTGTCGTTGTAGCCGGGCTGGTCGGAGGCGGCGGAGCGATCGACGAGGCCGCCGAGAAGGATGATCGCGTCGTACGGGACATCGGGACGGTACGTCCGCGTGGCCGACCGCTCGAGGGCTCCTTCGAGGGCGTTCGCCAGCGGCTCGAACGAAAAGATGAGCAGCACCGCGAGGCCCGCCAGCGTCCACAGTCGTCGGCGGACCCTCGCTCCCGGCCAGAGCAGCCCGACCGCGATGAGACCGACCGACCAGGTCAGCGGGCTGAGAAGCGCGTCGATGGTCTTCGAGAGAAAGAAGAACACGAGTTCACGCTGCGCGAGACGCGGTCGTCCCCGCCATCGGCGCTTCGCTCATCCAGCGCGTCAAGTCGTCCAGGGCGCGCCGGCCCATAGCGTCGTAGCGGTCGCGTTTGGGCATCCGGCGGTCGGGGAGAGGCGGCAGCCACGCCCATGTCACGTTCGACGGCTGGTACGCCTGCTCCCCGCTTCCCGCCCGCTGTCCGAGGTGCGTGAGCACGCCGCCGAGCGCGCAGGTCGACGGAGGCGGCGCCACCGCGTGCCCGGCGAGCGACTGCGCGAGCATGACCGCGCATACGTATCCGCACGCGCAGCTCTCGACGTATCCCTCGACCCCCGCGATCTGCCCGGCGAGAAAGACTCCGGGGCGCGCCCGAAGCTGCATCCGGTCGTCGAGCACCCGCGGCGCGTCGACGAACGTGTTTCGGTGCACGCTCCCGAATCGCATGAACTCCGCGCGCTCGAGCCCTGGAATCGTTCGAAGGACGCGCGATTGTTCTGGCCACGTCATCCGCGTTTGAAAGCCGACGAGGTTGTAGGCGGTGGCCGCGCCGTCTTCCGGCCGGAGCTGCACGACCGCGAAGGGGCGCTGCCCGGTCCGTGGGTCGACCAGCCCCACGGGCTTCATCGGCCCGAACGCCAGCGTCATCTCGCCGCGAGCCGCCATGACG
>JBAULD010000176.1:0-9039 GCA_049578005.1 Polyangiaceae bacterium | reverse complement strand
CCTCTAAATCAAAGCGAATCACCGCTTCGAGCAGCAATCGCGCAGCGTCGACGCCGCGCAACGGGGTCACAACCGTGCTGTTGATTGAGGGGTCGAATCGCAACGCGACTATCAACGCGAGCGGATGCGGTTCGATCGCCACGTTCGTGGCGCGAAGGTCATACTTGTGCACGGACGTCGCATCCTTGCCCGGCAGAATCCCGAGCGAGCTGCACGAATCATGCGTCAAACAGTGGTCTTTCTCGTAAGGAGCGACGTACGCGCCGGAAGGCCCTACTTCGAGCGAGGCCGCGTCATCGGCGAACATCATGGCGCCGTGCCGGAGGCACATCTCTGCTGCGGCGGTTGACTTTCCGGCGCCGTTCGGACCGATGAACAGCACAGCACGCCCCGCAACGGACACCGCCGACGCATGCACGGTCAGTCCCCCCGTCAGGTCCCGCAGGAGCCCCCGCACCTGGGCCCGCTGAAGTTTCGCGATCGTGCGCTCGGAGGCTCCAGCGACCGGAGCGAACGACGCCGCTTCACCCGCTCGTCCACACGTCAGCGTGCCCAGGCCGGGCCACTGCGCAATCAGGCCGGTACCCCGCTTGCCGGCACGATAGGTCAGGGTGCCGTCCACCTTCACTTGGTGGATCCAGCGGACCGAAGGCGGAGCCCTGCCTTTGCTCATGAACGTGTGTGTACAACGGTTCTCATCGGAGGTCGCGTCCGGCTCCATGCTGTCGCAAAAACGCTTCCGCGGAGAGGAGTTGCCAGACTTGAGGTCCACATTCATCGCCGGGGTCGCTCTCCTCCCGTTCGCCCCGCCTCACGGCGCCGAGCCAGCGATTGAAGATTGGGCGGAAGTGGCTCGGATCGACGAGACCGGCCGCAGCAAGAGCCTCGAGGGACGAGAGATCGTCGAGCGTCTCGAGCCCATCGCTCGCGAGAATGGCGGCCGCGATGGCCGGATCGTACCCGGCCTTGTCCTGCCGGGTCCGAATCGATTCCGGCAAAATTCCCTTCATGGCAAGGCGGTAGAGGCCGCGGTACTCGTGGCCATGACAGAGCAGCACGGGGTCGATCTCGAGGACGAACCGCACCAGGTCGAAATCCAGGAACACGTCGAATACCGCCGCCTTCGTGACGGCGAGGGCCTGACCGCCGACGTCGGCAATATTGGGGAGAACACACTCGTTGCCTTCGCACCACTCTGCCATCCATTCGTCCGGCGTATCGGGCATACGACGAGCGTTACGATCCGCGGCGTGCCGACAGGACTCGAGAAGGTCTCGGAACCGGCGCGTCATCCAGCGCCTCCGTTCCGCGCGGGCGCTCCTCGCGCGCAAGAGCGCCTTGGGCAAGAACGGACGGAGAACCATACTCCGGACGCGTCCCCATGGACTCAAGGACCATGGCAGACGGACGCGTAGCGCACCCATGAGGGCCGCAACGATGTGGCCGCGTCGCGCCAACTGGGCAAACGGCAACGGCCCTCCGCAGAGGTAGTCACCCGCGCTGCCGCACAACGCAATGTCTGCGCCCAGGCTTGCGGCCGTCTCGTAAAAGAGCATGTCGAGACATGCGGCCGCCCCTCCGCAGGCCGGCTGTCCATCAGAGCAGAGCGCCTTCTGAACCCATTTACCCGCGTCCGCGGGCCGAAGAAGAACGGGGACCACACCGAGCGCTTCGGTGAGCAGCGCGAAGTAAGGGCGGTCGTCGCCAGGACCTTTGCTCTGCAGCGATATCGCACGAAGCAGCCGACCTGTCTGACCGCACCGCGCGGCAGCAAGGGCGAGTACACCGCTCGAGTCGAGTCCGCCGCTCGCGAGCACCGCCACACGCCCAGACGGACCGATCGCACGGCCAACCGCGGCGTCGAGCTGATCGCGAAGCTCGACGGCCAGGTCCTCGACGCGCCCGCCCCGGTACCGCGGGCCGATGCGCGGAAGGCTACGTTCTACCCGCACGCCGTGCGAGCTCGCAACGACGCATTCCGAAGGAAGAAGCCGGCGAATACCCGCGTAAACCGTAGCTCCGCGGTCCGCATCCACCGCGCCGGCGATGTTGCAAACGATGCGCTGCGCGCTCAGAGACGCTCGTGGCAAGAGTCGCGACAGGGGCTCCAGACAGGAGCAGACGATTACGTACGAATCGTCTCGGGAACGGACCCAGTAGAGTGGGAACTGCGGCACAGCTGGGGCCGCGATGGTGAGCGTGTCGCCCTCCAAGTGAACGCTGGGTAGTCCTGGCGGCACGTGTCCTTCGGCGCCGGACACGGCCCAACCAATGGCTTCACCCTTTTTTTTTGTCTCGAGGCGCGCGGGAAGCCATGCCGCAAGTGAACCCCACTCCGCGTCCACACGAGTCCGGCCGGCCGTCTCGAGCAGCGCCACCAACCGCGACCCAAGAGGCTCAGGGATCGGTCGAGCGGCAAAGCTCCAAAACCCGAGGATCATCGGCAGTGACGGATGCGGCGGTCACATCCCTTTCTTCCTTGGGTGCTTCGGATTTGCCTCGCTAAGGGAACCCGTGTTGCTGCCGAGCGTCAAATCTCGAACCGATCCCAACCTGCGAAGAGTCGGCGACGTGTACGGTTTGCGGTGCTGGGCGCCTTCACATTCGGCGGCCGTCAAGTCGACACCATTGTTTTGTCGTTCAGCCATCCGCGCTCTCCAAAGCTCCAAGACCCGAGTTACTCTACGTCAGCTCTCGGTCGTTTGCGAGATCGCTGACCGTACGGCCTGCGACCGAGCGGGCTGAAAGTTTGCCGGCAAACGCCAAAAAACTCGATTGTTTGAAAGCCTCACGCGAACCGCTGACCCCTTCGATGACCGTGTTCCACCCCCACGGGTCGCCGCTGGGCTGCGCCCACAGATCGATCGTCACGCAATCGCCAGCGCTCAACGCCACCGGACGCGACCAAGGCAAGAACAGTCGGCCGTAGCACAGTTCATGGCCTGGTGCAGTCGTGAAGCCGCATTCCTCCGCGAGGATCGACTCGAACCAAACGGCGAGACCGTGGCCGGTGCCATGACGCTGGACGGAAAGATCGACACTACCCGCGATCGACGCGGGCTGCGGCATCGCGTAGTTGAGCGTTGCCCATGCGCCGTGAGCGCTGAGCACGTTTTCGGGTCGAAGGGGCACACTTCCACGGTCCGTGCCCGTCGTGTTCCGAAGCCGCGCGCGCATTGCGTTCAACGTGACGCCAAGCGGCCCCTTCGCCGGACCCAAGGCGCTCTCGTAAAGCTCCGCGCTCTCGACCACGGCGACCATCAGCCGGTCGCGGCAGGGGACCATACACCCACCCGGCTTGAGGAAGCGTGAGCGAACGTCCGCGAGAACAGCCAGCCGATCGCCGAAGAGCGGCAGAGCGCCGTAGAGGTCGGAAACGATGACGTCCGCGGGCTCCGGCAATTCGACTTGTCGGGCGTCCTTCTGAAGGAAGACGATACGGTCGGCGAAGCCGTTCTCTACGGCAAGCTCGCGCGCAACCTCGAGCGCCTCGTTCGTTTCGATCGCGTACACGCGCCTCGCCCCGAGACGGCACGCAATCAGCGAGAAAATGCCGGTACCTGCTCCAATGTCCGCGACGACGGCACCCGGCCGGACAACGGCCTGAAGGGCGCGTACGTACGCCCCCATTCGTGCCTCGTCGGCGATCATCCAGCTGTAGTCATAAACGCTATACATGCGAGGTTCGCGCGCGACCTTCTACCAGACGCCCCGTGCCGGTGCACGGAGACGCGCTGGAACTGTCTCAAAGGTGCTCCGCGGCTCTAATCTGTTCAACCGCGGCCCGGCTCCTCCGCCGAGCGCCTTCGCCACCCCTCACCCCCATCTCCACCGTCAAAGCGACCGCGCGCATCAGCGCCTCCCCCTGCATCACCCACGAGTCCGCGCCAACCCGTGCAAGCAGCCGCAGGAACATGGGGGCGCGCTCCGCCGCCGCGAGCTCATGCTGAACCAGCCACGCATAGTGCCGCCGCACCCGCCCCGTCGACTCGATCGCCATGCGAATGGCCGCCCACGCTCCGCTCCCCCGCACGCTCTCCATATAGCTGGCCACCACCCAGACGATGGTCGATACACGCGCCTGGTCCGCGCGCTCGACGAACGTGCCGAGGCGAAAACCAGGCTGAACGACGACGCGCTCCAAGTCCCCGATCGACGACGGTGCGGCGGTCACGATCTTGTCCTTGAAAGCATTGATGACCAGGAGCACCGCGTGATCGTGAATCTCGGGAACGGAGACGCGCAACCCGGGCGCGATCTCTTGACGCACCGAACGCTCCAGCATCGTGACGGCGTCGAGCCCGCACAGCCCAGGGGGCCCGATGCCGGCTTCCACGTCGAGAGTCAGGGCGCCGAAATCGTAGACGAGGTTGCGATACGAAAGCGCGACGCGTAGGCATCGCCAACCCGCGCGAGCAGCCACGTGCTGGAATCGACGAAGGTCCTGCGCACGAACCCGGACGTCCACGTCGGTGATCGGTCGCTCCGCGACGTCGCTGTAGAGCCAGCGCGACGTGACGATGCCCTTGACGGGAAGGACCGGAATCGCTGCCGCGTCGCAATGGGCAACTACTTCACGAAGGATCTGCACTCCCGTTTCTTGCAAGAGCCACGTCGAGACGGATGGCTCCGCTCTCGTCGGGCTGGTGGGGGCCTTCGGCCAGGCTGTACTTGAAAAGGCGGGCATCGGCAAAACCCGGATTCGTGCTCTTGTATTGGCAACCATGGCACGCACGCAGCTCGGGCGCGCGCGTATCCGTCCGCTAGACTTCGCGGCGATGCTCGCCGCGGACCCCTACCCCGCATTCCTCCGCGACATCGAAAGCCGGTCCTTCTGGCGCGCCCTCGCGCCTTGGCTGCACGTCGAAGCCCGAGAGAGCGCCGCTCACGAAATCCCCCCGAACAGGACGCCAAGAAGCCCCTGGCCCGCCTCCGGCTATCTTGCACTGAACGCCGTCCTCGACCCGGCGACTGCCCTCGCCCTTGCCCGCGCCGTGGAGGCTGTCCACGCGCGCTCCCTGCACCCAACTTTTCTCTATGTTTACGACGAGGCATGGCAGGTCCTCGATGCGCTGCGTCCCCGCCTCTTCCCCTTTCTGGGCGCCGTCGTCGACGTCCTCCCCGATGTCTGGGCCTGGTACATCGACCCGCGCACCGATGCCAGCGGATGGCCGATCCATCGCGGGGTCTACGAAGATGTCCGCGACCCGGCCGGCACCCCGGGCCTCGTCAACCTATGGATCGCCCTCACCGACGTCACCGAGCGAAACGCGTGTATGCACGTCGTCCCGCTCGATCGAGATCCCCATTTTCCGACCGATCTCAAGAACCTCGGGGCGCTCGAAAACCGCGGGCTCGCCCTACCCATCCTTGCCGGCGGCGCTCTCGTGTGGAACGCCAACGTTGCTCACTGGGGTGGAACTTGCGATCCGACGTTCGGCAAGCCGCGCGTCAGCATGTCCTTCACCCTTCGGGGGCGACGCGTGCTCGAGACGGGCACCCCGGGCCTCCGTCTTCCACTTTCTTTTCGCGATCGTCTCGATCTCATCGCGGAGCAGTTTGCAACCTACGGGGACCTAGACCTCGCCCCCGAGCGCAACGAAATGCGCTGGGCCGCGATGGTGAGCGAGATGCGGGGGCTCGCGGCCCGCGTCTTCGCGGCATCAAAGCCCTAGGTCAGAATCCCATCTGCGCGTCAATCTCGGGCCCAATCGTCGGGATCAATCCGTTCCCCCCGAACGACAGATTCGCGCGCAGCGCTCCGATGAGACCGTACCTCGCCGTCGGCGCATAGCGAACGCCGCCGCCGAAGTCGATGAACGCGGGGCCGTTCGTCCTCCACATGTCCACGTTCACCGTCGTGGGCATGATCCCCGCACATGCGGTGGTGGACATCGTCGGGCACAGCGTGGCCGTGCCCGAGGTATGTCCGTCGAATGACGAGATGCCCACTCCGGCGAACGCGATCGGCGCGAATCCGTCGTTCATCAAACCATCTTTTGCGAACACGCCGGTCGCACGCGCCTCGAGATAGGCGGGGGCGCTGAACCCGTATCCATCGGCGCTTGCCTGAGTTCCAGGGTATCGCAAAAGCACGATGCCCGCGCGCGCGCCGATGAGAACGTTGGCGTTGAGCGCATAGTCCAGCGAAGCATAGAGGCGAACGTTGGCCAAGACGACGCCGCCGTTGGAGGCGCCGGCCGTCCCCGGCTGAAGCTCGTTATTTTGGACTTTCCCGGCCGCAGAGTGCGGCGGAAAGTCGGTCCCGAGGCCTGGCGCATAGCAGAATACATTCAGGCTGTTCGCCGGCAGCGCCGTGTTCGGATTCAGCCGGCACAGGTCCGTTCCCTGGGGCATCTGGACGAAGTCGAAGTGCAACCCCACGCCGACCCACCACCGCCGCAGCGGCTCCTTGGCCGCCGCCTTCGCGGGCCGCTTCTCCCTGGTCTCCTCGGCGATGCTTTCGTTCGCTTCTTTCGTCGGCGACTCTGCCTCCTTTGCGCCCTTGGTCGGCGCACCGGTGACTTTGGACTTCGAGTGGCAAGACTTGGGCGGGTTCTTGTTGGGCAGGTGCGGCGGGGGACCGTAGAGCTCTTCCCGTACCGGAACTTGATAGGGAGTCTTGGCTTCTCCGTTGCCCCCGAGGGGATCCATATCTTTATTGTACGCTTGAATATAATATCGCATCGTTCCGGCGACCATGTCGCCACAAGGGATCAGTCCTCCCCAGCCCCTGACCAGCCGCGTGAGGTCGATGTGACTCCACTCCACGTCGTCGTGTTCTTTGGAGTGCTTGTACCTGACGACGACGTGATACGTGTCGGACGGTCCCCCTTCGATGAATATGGGCAGGGGCGTATCGACTTTTTGTTCGGGCACGGGTGTATGAATGAACTCGCCCTTCGACGGCTGCGCCAAGACGGGGGGCGGCGTGACGGGCAGAGGAGCAGGAGGGGGCGGGGCGACGGGCGCGGGAGCAGGAGGCGGAACCGCCGGCGCAAGCGGTAACGGAGCAACGGTAGGCGCGGGAGGAGGGGGAGCTGGGGCGGCCGGCGCAGCAGCATGAGCCGCACCACCCTTGACCTCTTCCCACACCGCCCGCAGATCGGGGGAGTCGTAGCTCGGGTTCAGATCGATAGTGGGATGAAGCTTGAGCGCTTCGCCGAAAGCCTTGAGCGCGAATCCCCTGTCGCCCGCTCGAAACTCCATCGTCCCGATGTCGCGCAAGAGCGCCGCTTGGGTACCGCTCGAGCAGTTCGCGGGCGCGCACGCGCGCAGGGCCTTGTCGAGCCGGGCGGCGCCGGACGCGTAGTTCATGCCGAGATAATCAGTCTCCGCCTCGCTCATCGCCTCGACCGCGGCGACTTCCGCGCGGGAATTGGCCGCGAACACCGGTCGCGCATGTGCAAGGCAGATGTATGTGAAGCACCCGACGAGAAGGAAAACGAATCGCACGGGCCCATTCATACACCGAAGAGGGCACCGCCCGCTTCGAGCAGTGGATCTCATCCTACTGTAGATTTCGACGGGATGAGCGGGGCCCGCACGCCGATTGCACGTTGGACGCGTCATGCAATCACACTCGATCGGATGGCTCGCCGCGCTCGTCGTCGCGTCTCCAAGCGTCGCTCGTGGTGCGCCTGTCGCGACACCCCCCGCGCTTCATCCGGCCGTGGCGGCGTACGAAGCCTCGCCGTTCGCGAGCACGGCAATGACGCAGCCCGGACAGCCGCCTTTCCTCGAGGGCTTTTCGGGTAATCAAGGTGTGGGGTCGTCGATGAATCAGCCGGGCGTCGCAGATTTCTACGAGGGCTTCGGCTTCAACCGGGGCGTCACGCCTCCCAATCAAGGAGCTGAGCCGGCGACGCAGTACCCAACAAACTACGCGACCGTCCTTCTGCCGAGGAACCCTGGCGTGGCAACCGACGGCACGTACGGATTTTACAACGGCTTCGGCGGGGGTCAGCCGGACGTCGGATTCTACGCCGGCTTCACGACTCCACGTTGAGCTGCTCGCCGTCCACCTGAGGAGGCTGCGACGGGGTTCCGGGCGGTTCGAGGACGAGTGGCAACACTTGGTCGATTCGCTTGATGAGGTGAATGACGAGCTCCGCTCGAATGTCTTTGGGAACGTCGTCGAGGTCAGGCTCGTTGCGCGCAGGAAGGAGCACGACCTTGATCCCCGCCCGGTGGGCGGCCAAGAGCTTCTCCTTGATGCCTCCGACCGGAAGAACGCTGCCGCGGAGCGTAATCTCGCCGGTCATCGCGACGTCCTTCCGCACGGGGCAGCGAAGAAGCAGCGACGCGACCGCGCTGAACATCGTGACGCCCGCGCTCGGACCGTCTTTCGGTGTGCCCCCCTTGGGCACGTGGACGTGGAGATCCGTGGCTTTCAGAAACTCCGGGTCGAGGCCGAGATCTTTGGCTCGGCTGCGCACGAACGACACGGCCGTCGCCGCACTCTCGCTCATGACGCTCTTCAGGTTGCCGGTGACCATCACTTCGCCGCGTCCGGGCATTTGCGTGGCCTCGATGAAAAGGATGTCTCCCCCGGTAGGCGTCCACGCGAGTCCGGTCGCGACTCCCGGTGAGCTCGTACGTTCGGCGAGGTCGGGGAGCTGCCGAGGCGGGCCCAAGATGGTTTCGACTGTTTCTGCGTCGGCGACCATCCGGAGGTCCGGCTGCCCATCTGCGATCCGCATGACGACGTGCCTGCAGACGGCACCGATCTCACGTTCGAGGCCGCGAACGCCGGCCTCTCTCGTGTAGGCCTCGATGATCCGCGCGAGCGCCTCCCGGGTGAACTCCAGTCGCTCGTCGGTCAATCCGTGTGCGCTCAGTTGCTTCGGGCAAAGGAACTCCTTGGCGATACTGAGCTTCTCGGCGCGCGTGTATCCGGGACAATCGATGACCTCCATGCGGTCCATCAATGCCGGCGGAATCATTTCGGGGTTGTTCGCCGTGCACAAGAAGGTGACCTGCGACAGGTCATAGGGAACGTCGAGGTAATGGTCCTGGAACGTGGAATTCTGCTCCGGG
>JBAULD010000175.1:0-6288 GCA_049578005.1 Polyangiaceae bacterium | reverse complement strand
GACGCGGACCGTCACGCGCTTGACGTTTTGGTCTCGAAGCGGACCCGTAGAAGCAGGCCGAATCCCGCCTGCTCGATGGCATCGGGGGTGCAACGTCTCGAACCGAGAGGAGCGCTCAATGGCTATTCGGAGACTCGGTTGGTGGCTCACGGCGGCAGCGGCCATGGTCGCGTGCAAGAGCGGCGGAGAAGCGGCTTCGCGCGCGGGAGCTACCGGTGGCTCCCCATCGAGCTCCGGCGGGCAAGCCGGTCCGCTGGGAGGTTCGCCCACTCCCGCATCCAACGGCGAGCTCACTGTGACCCTGCAGAACAGCGGACGTCACGGGTACGATTTGCTTTTCACGATTCAGGGCGGGGACGCCGCGGGACTGACGACCGAAGCGCAAGTCCAGCTCCTCGACGCGGCGAACGCGCCGGTGGCCGCTTTCGACACCAATTGGGACGGATTGCCCGACTCGGCCCAGAAGCGCCTTCACTTCGATCAATCGACGCTGGGGCAAAAGACATTCAAACAGACGATCACCCTGCCGCAGCTCTACGCGCAGGCCCCGACGATCGCCTCGGCCATCGTGGCGCTCTCCGACGCAAACGGCACGCTTTCGCCTTCGGTCACCGTGACGCTCCTGCCGCAGGCGATCGCCAAGCAGGGGGACCGGTGCGATACGAGCGACATCGCCGATCGATGCGACGACGGCCTGTGGTGCACCGGAACGCCGGCGACCTGCCAAATGGCGGCCCCTCCGTCGCTGACGCGTGTCGCTTATTACGGCGGCGATAGCCCCTCCGAGCTCATTCTGGGCAGTGACCAGGCCGAGGACCTCTCCAGTCTGCGCATCGATTTCCTCGATTCGAACAACAAGCCCGTCGTCGTCGACCTCAGCGGCGACAATACCCCCGGGTCGTCGGCCATCGTCGACGTGAGGTCGGCTGCGGGACAGACGTTCTTCTTCGAAAACGATCCGGTGGCTGCGTTCACCGCCGTCGTGCCGAAGATTCAGGTGACACCGACCGATTCTCTGGGGCACGTGGGCGCCCCCGTCATGGCGACGCTGGCCGCCCAACCCACGCTCGCCGCCGAACTCTCCTGCGACGCGTACGGGTTCTCCCAGTGCGCGGCGGGCACCGCCTGCTCTCCGGGAGTTCCGGGCATCACCAACCGCTGCACCGGTCTTTCGGTCCTGCAGACTGCCAAGTGCGCCGCCGCGCCGCAGGCGACCAGCGCCGGAGTGCTGTCGGCATGGGGCGTGGTCAGCGGCATCAGCGTGTGGGATCCCCCCGCGGGCTGCGCGCCGGCCACCGCCGTCGGGCATCCCGAGAGCGTCGTGATGCTCACCCTCTCGCAATCGGTCAGCGCGCTCACGATCTCGACCGCGACGCCCGAAACGAACTTCAATACCGTCGTTTACGTCCTACCCGAGTGCGCCACTTCGTCGAGCGGCGCGCTAGGTTGCAACGACGACACGCAAGGATATTCGTCTACGGTGACTCTCGCGAACGTGCCCGCCGGCAGTTACGCAATCGTCGTCGATTCGGTCACGCAGCAAACCGGGCAGTTCGGACTCGCGATCACCGCGATGTAATCCACCCCGTCAGCGCATCCAGCCGCCGGGCTCGTAGTAGTAGACTCCGTCGCGCACGATGTAGCGCGGCGGGCGCCAGCGAGCCCCACCCGGGCCGGCTTCCCAATGTCCGGGAATCCACGTGTACTGCATCCCGGTCCAATGCCAGTAGCCTGGGACCCACACCGCGCGCGGACGAAGCGGCGGCGGAGGGGCTTCGAGCATGGGTGCGGGAGGCGGCCCCGTCACGGCGACGCCCGCGAAGGGTGGCGGCCCCGCCGTCACGACGCACGCGTCGGCGAACGGGACCGCGACCCCCATGATGACCGTGAAGAGAGCCTTTTTCATACGACGAGCGCTCGGCTACATTCACCTTACCACTCCAGCGCCGAGCTACCTCTCCGGGAGGCCGCGATGAGCGACAACGAACTTCGAGACGAGATCGCCCACCTCCCAGCCCCGCTTCGCGCGAAATTGGATTCCGCCGGATTCGACGCCGAACGGCTCATCGCGCTGGCCAGGCCGCTTCGTGCCCGTGCTCGCGGCGAAGCGGCCAAGGGACGCGACGAGCGCAACCGAGTCGGAGGAGTCGTCGAACCTCCGCGGCCAGAAGACATCGTGGAGGCGCCCGCCCCTGGCTCGCCGGACTCCGCGCGACTCGCGGCCTCCGGGCTCGAAGCCGTTCGCAATCGCAAGATCGCGTTTTGCGTGCTGGCGGGCGGAATGGCCACCCGAATGGGCGGCGTCGTCAAAGCGATGGTCGAGGCGCTCGACGGTCACACATTTCTCGATCTTCGCCTGCGCGAGAACGCAACCTGGTCGGAGCGCGCGGGCTCGCCGGTGCCCTTGTGGCTGATGACCAGCGAGGCGACCGACGTACCCATCCGCGACGAGCTCGCACGACGCGGTGCCGGACCCCACGTCGCGACGTTCGCCCAAGACATCGGCCTTCGCCTCACGCCCGACGGACATCTGCTGCGCGACGACGACGGGAGTCCCAGCACGTACGCCACGGGGCATGGCGATTTGCCGGACGCCCTCCAGCGCTCGGGCCTTCTCTCCGATTTCGTAGCTCGCGGAGGCGAGTTCGTGTGGATTGCAAACTTGGATAACCTCGGCGCGTCGCTCGACGCCGCGCTTCTCGGCTGGTTCGCCGAGCGACGAGCGGACCTCATGGTGGAGGTCGCACCCAAAGCCGCCGGTGACCGGGGCGGCATTCCCGTGTGGGCCGACGCGCGCGATCGCAGAGGACAGGTCGTACGGCGTCTGCAAGTGCTCGAAGAGTTCCGGCTTCCGGAGGGGTTCGACGCGGCTCGCGTGCGTGTGTTCAATACGAACACGTTCCTCGTCCGGACCGAAGCGCTCCTCCGGGCGCAGGTGCCATGGAGCTGGTGCGAAGTCGAGAAAAAGGTGGGAGACCGCGTCGCGGTCCAGTTCGAACGGCTGCTTCAGGAGCTGACCGGCGCGATGTCCGCGGTCTATGTGCGCGTTCCCCGCGAAGGGGCAGTCTCGCGATTTTTGCCCGTGAAAGATTATCAGGAGCTTGCGAGCCGCCGCGACGATATTCGAGCCGTTGCTGTCGCGCGCGGAATGATTTGACGGCGCGAGGACGCGAACGGCCCGCTCGATGAGCGGTCGACTTTCCTGGTGGCGTTGGGCCGTTCGACTATTCTCGACCACCCTATGCGCGCACGCACGATCGGCTCCCTCGTCGTCGGACTCTTGGGGCTCGGACCGCAGCGCGCGCTGGCGGACCCGCTCCCCACGAGCGCCGAACACATCGCGACCCCCGGTCGAAGCGTGGCTGCGGACGACACGTCCGACGCGATCGTCCTCAATCCCGCGAACCTTGGGTGGCTCCCGGCGCCGGAGGCTCGGTGGACGTGGGTCAACTGCCCGGACGAGGCGATCAAAGTCGGCTGCGGGCACGCCTGGCAGGTCGCCACGCCGCTCTGGTTCGGGCTGTCGACCGGCCTCCGGGTCGATCTCGTGCAGCCACCGTGGGGATCGCCGGGCGTCGGAGTCGGCTTCCCGTATCGAGACTTCGACTACGCGTGGGTCACCTGGGGCCTGGCCGCTCGCCTCGGCGATCGCACGTCGTTCGGGGTGTCGCTCGAGCGATCGTATTCTCAGAATGGCTACCTCGACGGGCTTTTCGGCATCAGCGCCGCGCTCTCGTGGCGACCGGACCCCCACTTCGCCTTCGCCGCCGTGGCGCGCGACTTCAACCGGCCGAGTCCGACGCCCGTCCCCGCGCCGCCCGGGCAGAATCTGCCTGTGCTCGATGCCCGATACACCCTCGCGGTGGCCCTTCGACCGACGGGACGCCGCGATGTCGACCTCGGTTTCGAGGTGCAGTACTGGCAGGGCTCGGACCAGTGGACGCCGCGGGCGACTCTCGGCGTCGACGTCCCGTCCTTCGGGCGGCTGCTCGGCGGCGTAGAGGTCGCACAGCTGGCGAACGAATCGCGGCGAGGGGTCGTCGGAACCGCCGGGCTCGAAGTTCACTTTGCCGGACTCGGGGCCGGCGGAGGGGCACTCTTCGGCAATGGCCTGGGCAGCAGCGGGACCGCGGCCGAGTACGTGACGGCCTCGATCACCGGCTACGCGCAGCCGGGCCTGCCGAGGCCTGGGCGCTCGGTCTGGATTCGGCTCGAAAGCACGCCGTCGACGCGCGGACACGTCGCCCTCTTGCGGAGGCTTTGGGCGCTCGCGGAGGAGCCGAACACGGATGCGGTGACGCTCGTACTCCGCGCCGAGCCGGCGAGCTCGTTCGCGCACGCCGAGGAGCTGGCCGACGCGCTCCGAGTCCTTCGCGCGCGGCACAAGAAGGTGCTCTGCTCGTTCGAGGATGCGGCGGCCAAGGCGCTCTACGTCTGCGCCAACGCCGACCGCGTCCTCGTCACTCCGGCGGGCGGCGTGCGCTACGCCGGGCTCGCGGCCCAGTACATTTACCTCAAGGGCTTGCTCGACAAGATCGGCGTTCGCGCCGAGTTCGTCCGTGTCGGGCCCCACAAGACGGCGCCGGAGCAGTACACCAATGAACACGGCGGTCCGGTCGCGGCGGCAGACTACGAAGACCTCCTGCGAAACCAAGAGGCCGTCTTCGTCCGCAACATGTCCCTCTACCGGCACATGAGCGAGGAGCGCATCCGAGAAGAGACACGCAAGGGCCCGTTCATCGCTGCAGAAGCAAAGGCTGCGGGCTTCGTCGACGGGTTCGCCTTCGACGACGAGCTGGAACGCGCCACGAAGGAAATCGTCGGGCACGATTCGCGGTACGTGAAATACGAGGACGAGACGAAAGCACCGAGCGCCTTCGGCGTGCCCCCGAAGGTCGCGATTCTCTATCTGGACGGCGACATCGTCGACGGCCGGTCGCAACACGTTCCGCTCCTCGACATGCGGCTCGTGGGCTCGTACTCGATGGCCGAAACCATCAAGCAGCTCCGCGAAGACTCGAGCGTGCGCGCCGTGGTCCTGCGAATCGAGAGTCCGGGCGGGTCGTCGCTCGCGAGCGATGTGATGTGGCGCGAGCTCGTACTGCTGGGGAAGGCGAAGCCGCTCGTCGTCTCGATGGGCACACTCGCGGCGAGCGGCGGGTACTACGTCGCGAGCGCGAGCAAGAACATCTTCGCCCTGCCCCTGACCATCACCGGCTCGATAGGAGTCTTCTACGGGAAAGCGGACCTGAGCGGCCTACTCGGTAAAATCGGGGTGACGTTCGACACGTACAAGACGGCCCCGCGCGCCGACGCGGAGTCCATGTTCCGCGGCTTCACGCCCGAAGAGCAGCAGGAGCTCCACCGCAAAGTCGAGCAATTTTACTCTACCTTCCTCGACCGGGTGAGCCAGGGACGCCACCTGACCCGCGAGCAGATCGACGCCGTCGGGCGCGGCCGGGTGTGGACCGGGCAGCAAGCGCTCGAGAAGGGACTCATCGACCATCTCGGAGGATTGCGCGAAGCGCTCGATGCCGCGCGCACCGCCGCCTCCCTGCCGGCGGATGCTCCGATCGAAGAGGCGCCGCGCGAGAGCCAATCGCTACTCGAGACGGTGATCAACGCCGCCGGTGGCAGCGGCCGCACGGCGACACCGCTGGAGACGCTTCCTCCCGCCTTGATGGGGCTCGCGCGCGCCCTCGCGCCCCTACTCGTCTATCGAGCCGACGAGCCGCTGGCTCGTTTCGAGTGGGTCGACGCTGGCGACTGGGCGCAGTGACGTCACGGTCCTGCTCGCAGCACGAGAACGGTCACCTCGGGCGCGGCTCCGAGACGCAGTGGCGGTCCGGTCGTTCCGAGGCCGGGGCTCACGTACAGCGTGGAGCGCCCCCGCCGGTAGAACCCGAGGCGATATCTGTGCGCCAAGTTGGCTAGGCCCAACGCCCGCGCCGCGAACGGTACGGCGATTTGTCCGCCGTGCGTATGGCCGCTGAGCACGACCTCCACGCCTGCGTCCGCCGCCTGATCGAACCGGTCAGGGTCGTGCGCGAGAAGCACGACCGTCGCCCCCTCGGGGCGTCCGCGTAGCGCGCGATCGAGGTCGTCTCGTCGGGTCCACGTGTCGTCGATCGCCGCGAGCCAGAGCGTCGCGCCGCCGCGCGCGACCGCAACCCCTTCGTTGCGCAAGACGCGGACGTTGCGCGCGCGCAAGAGAGAAATGAGCGGCTCGCCCTCGCCGAAGTAGTCGTGATTGCCCATCGACGCGAACACGCCGAGCTTGGCCCGGAG
>JBAULD010000174.1:0-3073 GCA_049578005.1 Polyangiaceae bacterium | reverse complement strand
GTGCATCTGCATGTCGGGAAGCCGGACGTCGCCATAGCCTGTGTTTTCATGCGTGTAGAACTTGATTTTCTTGTAGCCGACTACCTTCTCGACGATGGACACTTCGCCCCAACCGCACGCCCATTCGCGGCGGCTGGGCGACAACGGGCCGGCAGCACTTTGCTCGATGATCGCGACGTGGGCATACGTCATTGCGTCGGTCCAGTAGTCGGGTTCCACGCGCCGAACGAACGCCTTGTTGTTCGCATGGTCGAAACGTTCGACCTGCCAGCATTGGCCGTCGTGCTGGTAGATGGCATGTTCATGAAGCATCGAGTGCGCCGAGCGCCAGTCGAGCTCGGCGATCGAGCGATCGAGCTCCGCGTCGATGATGACGACGTTGTCCCAGCCTACGCTCCGCAAGGACACGTTGTTCGCTGGGTATGCGTCGGCGGCCCAATGGAACGCGCCACTAGATTCGTGCAGAACGCGGTGCCGAACCAGAAAGTCAAGAGCGTCGGCCGTTTCCGATGGCCCGAAGGAGCCGAAGGCCTCACCTCGTCGAAACGGGAGCTCGAATGCCGCGCACTTCAGGTGTTGCACGACGATCTCGACATTGTCCGGATCGATCCGCGCCTGCTCCACGGGGGAGCCGAGCAGGAACTGAGGTTCGCGAGCGAGGTACTGATCGATGGGAGCGCTCGACGCGACGAGGACTCCGATGCTTGTGCCGCCTCGTCGGCCCGCGCGCCCGAGCCTCTGCCAAGTCGCCGCGATCGAGCCGGGATATCCGGCGCAGACGACTGCTTGGAGCTCGCCTATATCGATACCTAGTTCAAGGGCGTTCGTGGCGACCACGGCAAGGATCTCTCCGTCGCGCAGTCTACGCTCGATGTCTCGCCGCTGCCGCGGGAGGTATCCGCCGCGGTAGGCCATGATGCGGCTCGCATCAATACCTTCGCCGTGGTCCGTTCGAGCAGCGCTTGTTACGACAGCATCACGAAGATACCGGAGCATCACTTCGACAGCGTTGCGCGATTGTCCGAACACGATCGTCGGCACGCGCGCGCGCACGAGGTCGGTGGCGAGCCTCACGGCTTGCTTCACGTAGCTGGCGCGGATGCCGAGCTCCGAGTTCACAATGGGTGGATTGAAAAGAAAAAATCTGCGTTCTCCGCGCGGAGCGCCACTTTCTTCAATGAGTTCGATCTCTTCCTTCGCGACGTTGAAGAGCCGCGCCCCATGCTCCAACGGGTTCCCGATCGTTGCCGTCGCGCCGATGAGCTGCGGGCTCGACCCATGGAAATGCGCAACGCGCATCAGGCGCCGCAGCACGTTGGCGACGTGAGATCCGAGAACCCCCTTGTATGTATGAAGCTCGTCTACGACCACATAACGTAAGTGCTGCATCGTGCGCGCCCAGCTCGCGTGGTGCGGGAGGATCCCGCTGTGCAGCATGTCGGGGTTCGTGAGGACAACTCCAGCTCTCTCGCGCGCCGCGCGGCGCGCATCGGCCGGTGTATCTCCGTCATAGACGATGGCCCCTGCGGCGGATAGACCGGCGGATGCCATGAGCTCGCGCAACCCGGCTTCCTGATCGCGCGCTAGAGCCTTCGTTGGGTAAAGATACATGGCGCGCGAGTCCGGATCGTCGGCGTAAGCCTGGAGCACGGGCATGTGGAAGCAAAGGCTCTTGCCGCTCGCCGTAGGCGTCGCGATGACCAGATTTCGGCCGGCGCGGGCCGCGGAGAGCGCGCGGGCCTGATGTGCGAACAGTCGTTCGATTCCGCGGGCACGCAGGGCGCGAGCGAGCCCCGGGGCAAGCCAGGACGGTAAGTCGGCGTATCGCCCGCCGGCCCCGGCAAGTTTCTCGTCCGCGCAGAAACATGGCTTGACCCACGAGCTCGCGAGCCAGCGGGCGAGGACGGAATCCACGCCCCGTTCGGCGTTCCACGGCGAGGACATAGCTTCGCTACCTAAACAAATGTATCCTCACAGGGCAACTGCAGGACGAGTGAAGGCCGCACGGGCGGGGAAGGCCCCGCCCACGCTGTGCTTTGCCCGCGTCCCGCAATCCACTAGATCGCGTCGACCCCACGTGACCGAACCGACCGAAACCGAGAAAACTTCGGCGATCGCGCCCGCAGGCAACCTCGCGGCGCCGTCGTCTGCCTTGTCCGCACCTCAGCCGCTCGTCGTGCCCGGCGATCGTCTCGTCACTCCGCTCGGCACGACGCCGGTCGTCGGGGACTACGGTCGCCCTCGCCCGTCGTATGTGTTCCTGGCGGTCGTGTCGATTGTCACGCTCGTTTGCGACGTCACCACGAAGGCGTGGGCAGCGCACCATCTGGACGGATATCCTGGCGTCGTGGAGGTGTGGAAAAACCACCTCACGCTCGTGCTCGCGCGCAACAGAGGGGGAGCTTGGGGACTCCTCCAGTCGACGAGTGAGAACGTACGGCGTCCCTTCTTTTTGCTCGTATCGGTGGCTGCGATCGCCTTTATCATGACTCTCTATCGACGACTTCTGCCGCGTCAGAGCGCGCTGAAGTGGGGCTTGCCGCTCGTGCTCGGCGGGGCGCTTGGAAATGTCCTCGACCGCGTTCGTTACGGGCAGGTCATCGACTTCATCGATGCGCATGTGCTTTTTCGCGGAATCGAGCGGCACTGGCCGACATTCAACGTCGCGGACATCGCGATCTGCGTGGGCGTAGGGCTCATGGCTGTCGACATGTTCGCGAGCAAGCGAGCGAATCCGGTGGCACGTGCTCCAGAGGTTCCCCCAGCGCAGTCGGGCGAGCCGTCCGTCGAATGGAAGGGCGTCGTCGTCGAGCAGCTACCGATCCTGGCTCACGAGGAGGCAGCTTTCGACGCGAACGCGAAAGCTACAGTCGACAAGAGTCCGGACGGCACCGGCGGCAATGCCGCAGGCTCGGCCGCGGAACTCGAGGCGCGCGGCCGTCCGCCGGTCGCACGAGAGTAGCGTTTTGGAGCCGGATCTCTTTCGTGTCTTCAGCGTTACGTTCCCTTCGTATTTCGTCCTGCTCCTGTCGGGGTTTCTCTTCGCGACAGCCGTCGGTGCGCTTTGGGCGCA
>JBAULD010000173.1:0-1629 GCA_049578005.1 Polyangiaceae bacterium | reverse complement strand
GGTCTCCGTTCCGTTCTGGCACGGGCATCCGGTCGCGTTCGCAGTTCTCGCGGTCGTCAGTCTCGGCGCGCTGTGGGACACGGTCCGGCGCATCTCCGATCGCCGCGTCTGGCTTTGGGGCCTGGTCTGGACGGGAGTGGCCCTGCTTCCGGTGTGGACGCTCACCGTTGGCGAGCATTTTCTCTACCTACCCTCGATGGGCTATTGCGTCCTGCTCGGCGCCAAGCTCCCGGCGATGGCCGCGTCCCTGACCAACCGCGCTCGGCTTCTGCGAATCGCTACCGTCGCCGGCGTACTCGCCATCACTCTCGGGCGCACGGTCCTCTTCGACGGCGTGGCCTTCGCGTCCTCCCGCGCGATCGACGACGCGAGAGACCTCCTCGATCGTGCGCCGCACGCCAGGCAGCTCCTCGTCGCGGACCTTCCTTGGGCGGCTTCGCTCGCTTTTCCGCACGCGCTGCGACTGGCCCGTCCCGAGCGCCGAGTCGACGTCGCCATCCTCAGCATCGGTCCAAGCTTCTTCGGCGGCCCGGACCGCTCCACGATAACGTTCGCCGCACCTGACCGACTCGAGCTTCGCCGGCCGGGCGGGTTTCTCGCATCGTACTTCGAGCGCGCGCTTGCCGGCCCGCGACCCGCGTTTCGGCAAGGCGAGACGATCGAGCGGCCCGGGTACACGGTGACCATGCTCGACACATCGAACGACGCACTGCGGGCCTTTTCGGTCGGGCTGCACGACCCGGAGCGCACGCTCGTGATGGGCGGGGCAGGTACCGGACTCGAGTGGCTTGCCTCCGAATCGCACCCATCCCGCGGATCGACGATCTGCGGGCGAACCCCCTGACCCCTTCCCCGGTAATCCGCCATGACCGAATCCCTGTTCGACGACGCCACGCGCTACAACGAAGAACTCTACGAGGATCTCTGGAGTCGTTTGCGGTTTCACCCGCCGGACCGCCTGCCCTGGTGGCCGGCCATCACCGCACTCGCCGCCTCCGCGCCGCACCGCCTCGAGATTGGCCCCGGAGTCTTTCCAAGAATGCCGGTCGCCGGAACTCACGTCGTCGATTTGTCGTCGAGAGCTCTCGATGTCTTGGCGCGGCGCGACGCCATCGTGCACCGCGGCTACCTGAGCGATCAGCGCTTCGCCGCCGGTGCCTTCGACCTCGTGGGAGCGTTCGAGGTCCTCGAACACGTTCCCGACGATACGGAGTTTCTCGGCGAGATCGCTCGCATCACACGTCCCGGCGGCCACTTCATCCTGACGGTCCCGATGGGCATGAAGAACTTCGGTTCGTTCGACCGCTACAGGGGTCACGTCCGGCGGTACGAGCCGGAGGAGCTTCGCCGGAAGGTCGAGGGCGCGGGTTTCGTGCTGGAGCGCTTCGAAGTGCACGAGCAGTCCGTGCTCGAACCCGCCGCGAGCATCTATGTCTGGTTCTTCCGGCATGCCCCGCGGGTCGTGGCGTGGGCGTTGCGGAACGTCTTTCTGCCTCTGCTCGGACGCAAGCGTATCGCCTGGCACGCCGCGGCGGAGTGGGAAACACTCACGCGGAGCGCGATCGACTGCGGCGCCATCTTCAGGCGCGTGTCGTGATGCTTTTTCCTTCGGAGAACTCGCTATGACGC
>JBAULD010000172.1:0-4731 GCA_049578005.1 Polyangiaceae bacterium | reverse complement strand
GGCAAGCGCCGCGAGGTGATGCCAAGCGGCGTGCGCGACAACGTCCGCGGGGACGCGACTGTCTTGCAGCACGTCGCCCCCCGCCGCGCTCCAATACGTGAGGTTCAGAAACAGGGCACGGTCCCATCGCTTGGGTGACCCGCTGGAGAGGACGCGAAACACGTACCTGTCCCTGCGGAGGACTTCCTTCAAGTCCGCGTACATCGCAATGGTCCGAAATGACCGATCGTCGACAATCGACAGGTCGTCGATGGTTCGTTCCGTGAGCAGGTGCGCAGCGCGACGCGTCATGCGGTAAAGAACCGTACCATGGGGATGACTCTTAACCGTGGCGCGGCAGCTCGTCCGGAGAATGCTGCGAATCCCAAAACTTCGCGCTGTCACTCCAGAGAAAGTTTCATGACCGCGCCGGCGCCGTTCGCGACGGCCGGGTCCTGCGAGCCACCGGTCGTCCAATAAACGTTCGCGGCGTCAACAGCAATACCGTCGGCGGAAGGCTGATCCGTCGCAAGTGCGAGAGGCGTACCCCCGCCGACGGGGACCTTCATCACGGCCCCCGCTGCGCACGAGGCCGCGCCGGAGTGGTTCGTCCAGTAAACGCTCGTCGCGTCGACGGCAATCCCGGTCGGGTAGTTCTGCAGCACGGCGAGCGCCACCGGAGGGCCGCTACCGTCGAGCGGCGCTTTCATCACTGTGCCGTCATTCGTCGCCGTCCAGTAGATATTCGCGGCATCGACGGCCAGTCGCGCGATTCCGTTCTGTCCGGAGGCCAGGGTGATGGTCGTCCCGCCCGCGATGGGTGTCTTTCCGATGGTGCTGCCGTCCGAGCCGTAGACACTCGTTCCGTCGACGGCAAAGGGTCCCGATCCATACAGCGTCGAAGAGCCGGTCGGAACGATCGGGGTAAGGGCGCCTCCTCCGGAGGGTGCCTCCGCGACCGAGGAGTCATGGAAGGCAATGAACAAGTAAGGATAGGCGAGGACGAGCGCTGCTGGAGATTGACCGCCGGTGTCGAGCAGCTGACCGGTGCCGCCTCCGGTCGTGACGCGCCACAAGGCCCCTCCGGCGATCCAGTAGGCGTTGACCGAGTCCACGACGACACCGTCCGGAGAATACTGTCCGGAGGCGAGGATGGCCGGCCCTCCGCCGGCGATTGAGGCTTTCATCACGGTCCCATCGTGGGCGCTCGTCCAATACACGTACGTTCCGTCGAGGGCGATGATGCCAGTCGGGTTTTGCCCATACGCCAGTACGATAGGGCAACGGCTGCCCGCACAGCCCGCATCGCTCGAGCAGCCAGGGAGGGTGGAGCCTCCCGAGGAGCCGGAGCTCGTCGACGAACCAGAGCTGCTCGACGTACTCGAGCCAGAGGACGAGCCAGAGCTACTACTGCCGGCGCCCGAACCGCTCGAGGATTCGGAGCTGCCGGAGGACCCGGAGCTGGCGATCCCGCCGGATCCCGCGCTGGACGATCCGGAGCTGCTCGTGGAGCTCGAACCGCCGGTCGGTCCGGGATTCCCGCCCGTCCCCTTACCGCCGCAGGCCGGCACGCCGCCGACGAAGCCACTGAGCGCCCAGATGAGGACTAGAGAGCCAACCCGCGACACGCCCCCCACCTTTTGCATGGCCAGTTACCCGAGCAATGGCCGTACCGATTCCTCTTGGGTCGTACTCGCGCTCGCGCGCGGCGCAGTCACTCCTTGCCTCTATGACCGTGCAGTCCTTCCTCGGCACATGTTGGCACCAAAGACTGGTGCCTCAAGAAGTGTGGGCCGCAATACGGCCTGGGTCTTCGCAGGACGAGAATCGGACCATAATTTGGAGCGACTCGCCTCGCGATTGAGGCAACGTTCACGGTCCGCAGTACTTGGCCCCGACCGCTTGAAACCAGTACCGATAACTCTGCTGGTACGTCGCGGGATTGCACACGGCGCCCGCGTCGTTCAGGGCCGCAGTCACGCATACGTCGGCCTGGTAATACGGCGCGCAAGCCCCTGTCTGCACCTGCGTGCCGCATAGCGTTGCCGAGGGGGTGTCGGGGCAGTTGTAGCAGGCCTCCCGAACGCACTCGAGGACGCACGCACTGTTGTGATTGCAGGCTGCATCGAGGAACGGCTCTACGCAGAGTCGAATCCCAGTGCCATCGACGAAGTCGTAGCTGAACTGCTGAAGGCAGGCGAAACAGGCGGGATTGGAGGCGGACTCGAGGTTGAAGAATGCGTTACACCCTGCCGTGTCCGGACCTCCGGCGCATCCCGCCGCCGCGTTCTGGACTTCGATCAACGAGCAAACCGTTTGGCGCAAGGGCGCGGGCTCCAGGAGCGCCGCGGGGCAGCTCGGGTAAACTCCTGGGCACTCCGTCTGCAAGCTCACGCAGGCTCGGGGCACTACGTTGACGTCGCAGGTGGACGCAGGGGACAGCCTCGTGCAGTCCACGCATGTACTGCCGATATTGCCGCATTGCGTGTCGGTGAACCCGAGCTGACAACCGCCGTCCGCGTCGCAACAGCCGGCGCAGCTCTGCGAGCATGGCTCTCCTCCGTCGGGCATCGTGCACACGCCCTGGACACACGTGTTGCCGTTCGTCGTGCAGTCGACGCACCGCCTGCCGCCCGTCCCGCACTGGGGCCCGTCGAGGCCGCCGAGGCACGCGCCCTGATCGTCGCAGCAGCCGCAGCTGCAGTTGGTCGGACCGCAGGACGGGCGTTCGCCCGGATCGGCGACGCACTGCTGGTTCGAGCAAACGCTGCCGAGCACCAGACAATTCTGGCAATTGGCGCCCAAACCTCCGCACGCGACCCCCGTGACGCCCTGCTGGCAGGTCTGCGATTGGCAGCACCCCGTGGGGCACGTCTGGGAATTGCACACGCTCGCATCGATTCCTTGCGCGCAACGCTGCCCGAGACATTGCCCGCCTGACGTCGTGCAATCTTCGCAGAGCTGCCCGGCCATTCCACACGCGCCATTCGATGCGCCGGGTTGGCACGCGCCGCTCGGATCGCAGCAGCCCGTGGGGCAGGTCGCGGTGTCGCAGGGGGCCGTACATTGCGGCCCGGCGCAGGCGTCACTGGCCGGCGAAACCGCGTCCCCGTAGCGCCCCGCGTCGCTCGGCTGCGGTCGGGAGGCACTGCCAGGAGACGGCTGCCCGTCGCAGCCCGCGACCAGAACCAAAGTGAAATCGAGAAGCAAAGTGAAAAAGAGGGTCGTGCTCAAGCCGGGCCGGTCCATCGACTACCCCCGGAGCATCGCACGTGCGGCCGGTGCATGCCGGTGATCAGGTTCGGATCGCGCCGGCACCTGCGGCCACCCGTCTGGGAGGTCGAACGGAGCGCTCCCAAAGCTCGTTCCAAGCCTAACCTGGTAACCTTGGTACAGCCGCCAAAAGACGATACAGTGCCTCGGCCCGAGATCGTCGCCGTCGGCCGACAGTCGAGCGAAGGTGAGGAGGTCCGCCATGGAATTGCGAGCGTTCGTAGTCGTTTGCGCCTCTGCTTTCAGTGCCTCGTCCCTCTGGGCTGCCTCCGCGCATGCGACGAGCTGCGTGAATGACATCGACTGCACCGCCAATGGCACGGCGTGCGGCACCGACGTCTGTGCGTATCCGATGGAAATGTGCATGGCAGCCTCGCAATCCCCGGGATGGTGCACGGTAGACACGGACTGCAAGTGTCACGCGCAAGGCGCCACGTGCGCGAATTTCACCTGCACGTTCGTCGCCTTGGACGGCGGCGCGAGCTCGGGATCGAGCAGCGGGGGTCGATCGTCGAGCAGCGGCAGTGGGTCCAGCGGCAGCGGCGGATCGAGCAGCGGCAGCGCGGCGAGCGGAGGCGGCGCGGCGGGCGGAGGCTCGTCAAGCGGCACTTCGAATAGCGGACCCAAGAGCGAGACTTCCGGTTCCTCCAGCAGTGGTGGGTGCACGACGGTCGGTGCCCGGACGACCGCGCCCGGCGCCTTCGCCGCAATCGCCGCCGCCATAGGCATCGCAGCGATGCGTCGGCGTCCCCGCCGCTGAGTCGACGGTCATTCGGCGGGCTCGTCATGCTCGCGTACCTGGGCGGTGCCGTCGCGACGCACCTTCACGGCGCGGACGGCAAGTCCCCGTGCCGATTCTCGTCGGCATCATCGCGTGGAGTGGCCTCTACCTCCGCGACCGCAAGATCCGCGCACTCGTCCCGACCGTCGAAGAGTGAGCGACCGGGATCGTCCGGCCGACTGCTCCTGGTTTTCGGCCCGCTCGTGACCCGCCGCTCGATCGCGCCGATAGGGCGAGGGTGGGCGCCTGCGGGCAGCCGGCGCCGCTAGAAACTCACCAGGTGGCAATCATGCCCGTGTTGATGAAGTCCATCATTTGCTTCTCTTGGAGGCTCCACGTCGCGAGCGCGTGCAAATAGTCGATGTCGAGATGGAGGTAATCGGTCACGTGGTACACGACGCCGGCCGAGACGGCCCATTGCTGGGGAAGGCTGATGTTCGCGCCAGGCGCGTTGTCGCTGGGCAGCGCGAAGACTCTTGATATGCCCCACCCCGCATTCAAGTCGAACTGGCCCACGACCACTTGGCCCAGTGCAGAGTATCCGTCGAAGTAGCGCAGCTCGAAATTTGGGGAGACGGCTACATCCCCGGACTCGAAGGCATACTCCAGTCCGAGGCCCTTGCCGTAGTGCCCAGCCAACCCCAAGTGGACTGGGCCGACCTCGATTCGTCCTCCGTACCCCACGCCGTAGCCGTGCG
>JBAULD010000171.1:0-1766 GCA_049578005.1 Polyangiaceae bacterium | reverse complement strand
GGCCACGTCACTGGCGCGGGAGCGGGCTCCGACGGGCGCGAGAGCCAGATGAACGCCGCGGTGATCCCGAACGCCGCCGCGGCCGCGACCATGGCAAGCTGCATCCACGGGGGCGATTTCTTGGTCGTCGGCGGGGACGACGAGACGGGCGACGGTCGAATGGGGGCCGGAGCCGCGGTCGCAGGTGGGCTCGCGAACGGATCGGGGACGACGGAAGGAATGACGGGCTTGGCCTGGGAAAGGGGCGGCCCAGGCAACGGGCTCGCTTCCTGCTGAACCGGGTCGAGCTTTTCTGCCGTCGCGGCCCGCGACACGAACGGCACGACGTTGCTGCGCGGAGCAAAAGAAGGAGAAGGCGGGGGAAGCATCGCCCGCGGCGGCGCCATCCGCGGCACGAATCCGGCCGGAGGAGACGAGCGGGGCGGCGCGCGAGGCGGCGGCGGGACGCTGTTCCGTATTTCGGGCGGCGGCCGCGACGCGCGCGCCATGGCGTCGCGCACAGTGGCCGCGAGCTCCGGGAAGAATCGGAGAGGCCGCCACTCATCCAGCCCTTCTTGCCAGGCGAGAGACTCTTCCGTGACGGCTCCGAGCGCGGCCTTTCGCCGTATCTCGGCGACCCGAACGGGCCCGACAGGCACCCCGTTGATGGCCACGTACCACTCGTCGTTCTGAGAGAGGTCGGCCATGTCGAACGGCGCCGAGACCTCTTCGCTCTCCCGGTGCGCGCTGCGTCGGACGGGACTCATCGAAACGCTGTCGTTGTGGACCGACGTCTTGAAGGCGCCCTCCAGCGCTCCGGGAACGCGCTCGGGCTTCGAGATGGCCAGGGCGTTGCCCACGGCGTCGGCGGGCGCCGGCTTGAGGCGAGGGGGAGGTGGTCTCGCGGCCGGCGTGGGCGGGGGCACCGGCTCGGGGGGCGGCGCGCTCGCGCGATCGTCGCGCGGAAGAGCCGACGACACGCTCGTCTCCGTGACCGCCGCCCGGACTTCAATCAAGTGACCGCACTTGCGGCACTTCATGCGTACCGTCTTGCCAACGGCCTTTTCGTCGGCGATCTGGTACTTGGCTTTGCACTGTTCGCAGAGGAATTTCACTCGTGTATCCCCGCCTACAAATCATCAGCCTAGCAAGCAAGGACACGCCCGGGCGAGCGGTCAGATCAGCTTGAGCAGGCGGTCCTTTATCGATGCCCGAGTGGTGTCATCCGGAGCCGCGGCCGCGCTTCGCTCCCACATCTCGATCGCTTTGTTCTTGAAGCCAGCCTTCTCGTAGAGCACCGCCAGGTTCTTGAGCGCCGGAAAGTGTCTTGGATTCAAGTCGATAGCGCGCTCGAGCTCTTGGATACCCTCGTAGACTTGCCCTCTTTTGCCATAAAGCAAGGCCAGGTGGAAGTGGAGGCGGTAAGCGAGGGGATCGATTCCAACCCCGCGCTTTAAATGTTCGATGGCTGCGTCTACTTGCCCCCCTTTGTAGGCGGCTATCCCCTCGCTTAGGGCCTTCTCGGCCTCTTCCGAAACGTGCTCCGGATCGCTCGCGGGGTCGGTGACGCCCGGCTTTCTCGAGAGAAGCCGCTGCACGGCATCGACGACCTCGGCGATTCGGAACGGCTTTTCGATGTACTGCTCCACTCCATAGTTTTGCTTGAGGTCCTCTGCGATGCGCCACCCACGGTATACCGCGCTCACCATAATTATCGGGATGTGACCGTATTTGGCGCTTCCCTTGATTCGCCGGGCGATGTCGAAGCCGTGCAGCTCCGGCAGCAT
>JBAULD010000170.1:0-6087 GCA_049578005.1 Polyangiaceae bacterium | reverse complement strand
TTCGAGATCTCCTGCGAGGCGAGTGGGGATTCTCCGGACTCGTGATCTCCGACTACTTTGGTATCGCGGAACTCGAGCGAAAGCACCATGTGGTCGAGGATCTACGGGCGGCGGGGCGCAAGGCGCTCGAGGCGGGGGTCGACATCGAGCTGCCCGAGGTCGAAGGGTACGAAGCACTCGCGGAAGACGTGGTCGGCGGGCGCATCCCCGTCTCGCTCGTCAACCAGGCCGTGGCGCGCGTATTGCGGGCAAAATTTCTCCTGGGCCTCTTCGAGCGACCGTACGTCGAAGCCCGATCTTCCGAAGTCGAGCGCCCCTCCGATCGCGCCCTGGCGCGGCGCGCGGCAGAGGAGGCCATCGTGCTGCTCAAGAATGACGGCGGGCTGCTCCCGCTCGATCCAGCGCGCATCAAGTCGATCGCCGTCGTCGGGCCGAACGCGGCCACGTGCCGCCTCGGAGGCTACAGCGGGGGTCCGGACCGGCCCGTGAGCGTTCTCGAGGGGATCTCCTCTCGGCTCGGCCCGGAGACGAAGATCCTATCGGCGCCCGGATGCGGTCTGACGAGAGGAAACCGCGGCTGGTCGGACGACCAAGTGGAGCTCTCGGACCCCGCCGAAGACGCGCGCCTGGTTTCCGAGGCCGCGAAGCTCTCGGCGTCGGCCGATGTCACGGTCCTGGTCCTCGGACAAAACGAGCAGCTCTCGCGCGAGGGCTGGGCCGACAACCACCGCGGGGATCGCATGAATCTCGACCTCGCGGGTCGGCAGATGGACCTCGCGCGGGCGGTCCTGGCGACGGGACGCCCGACCGTCGTGATCCTGATTCACGGTGGCCCGCTGACAGTCCCCGAGCTTGCGCGATCGGCTCCAGCCATTCTCGACGGCTTTTACCTCGGAGAGGAGACAGGGGCCGCCGTGGCGGCAGTGCTGTTCGGCGACGTCAGCCCTGCCGGGCGGCTCCCGATGACTGTGCCGAGGTCGGTCGGCACCCTGCCCGCGTATTACAACTACAAGCCGTCCGCGCGGCGACCCTACCTCTTCGAAGAGCCCGGACCCCTCTGGCCGTTCGGCTTCGGACTCTCGTACACGACGTTCCGTTACAGCGATCTCGCGGTCGATCCCGCGCGCATCGCTCGCGACGGCCGCACGACCGTGACGGTCACCGTGACCAACAGGGGCGGACGCGCGTCCGACGAAGTCGTTCAGCTCTACATCCACGACGTCGTGAGCTCGGTGACTCGACCCGTGCAGGAGCTGAAAGGGTTCCGTCGCGTCCACCTTCAGCCGGGCGAGTCCAAGCGCGTCGAGATGACCCTCGGCCCCGAAGCGCTCTCGTTCTTCGACGAGACGAACAAGCGCGTCGTAGAGCCAGGCGTCTTCGAAGTGATGGTCGGGGGCAGCTCCGCGGACGTTCAAAAGACGCGGCTCGACGTGCTCGGACCTTGAAGCCCGCCGCCACGACCTACCCCCCCATCATCCGTCTCGGAACGGGCGGGTCGACGACGCGCACCGCCCGCCACACGACGGGCGCGACCACCAACACGACCAGCAGTAGCGCGGCGACCCACATCCCGCGGCGAACCGATGACGCGTCGTGAGACTCGAGCGCTGCCTCGTATACCTGAGCGTCGCGGATAGCCGAAGCTGCCGCCAGTTCGACTTGCGCGACCGCTTCCCGGGCTGCGTCGAACTCGGCGCCCATGACGCCGCGGTCCAGGACGGCGCGCTGCGCGAAGGCCAGCATTCGTCTGCGAACGCGATCCCGCGCCTCCTCGACCGCAGCGGCGCGCGCGCCCGACTGCCGATGGAACCAGTGTTCCAGCGAAGTTCGCTCCGCCCGCGCCTCGTCGACCCTCGTCCGGGCCGCGGTGACGCCTACGCGAATCGCCTGGGTCTCTGCCAGGTCAGCCTGCAGCGTCGAAATCCGCGACTGCACCTGGGAGAGGCGGGCCGTCTGGGCGACCTGATCCAGGGCCAGCTCGCCTTCACGCACCCGCAAGACCTCCTCGGCGTCCCGAAGCTCGGCGAACGCCTGTGCGTACTCGTCGGCTTTCTCTCCCGCGGCCCTCACGCGCTCGGCAAACGAGAGGAGCGCCTCTTCCACCTTCTCACGCGCGCGCGCCGCGGCAGCGCGCTTGTCCGCCAGAGCCGGTCTGAGCGCACGCCGTCGTCGCAGCACGCGGTAAGCGTAAAGCGGAGAAAGCAGGGGGTGGCGCGGTGGCTGACCGAAGTCCGCGAGAAGTCGTCCGTCGAACGCGATTTGCGCCGGGCTCGCGAGCCCGGCGAGTGGCGCCCCGAGGATTGGCGAGCGGAGGCTTGCCCGCTCCTGCACGAGCGTGCGCGGATCGACCGCGAGCTCGAGTGGCCGCTGCGGAACCTCGACGGATCTGGGCTTGGGCTTCGGCGCCGGGACCGAGCGAACGTCGAGCTCGAGCTCCGGCACTTGCCGGGGTGCGCCGGACGTGCCGCGGAAGGGCGGGCCCATGGCCCGATCATACCTCCATCCGAGCTCGATCCCCTCTGGGCCGCGCTGCTTCGGCCCGAGCTAAGCCCGCCTACGTGCTACTTTGGGCGGCATGGTAGCCGTGAGCAAGCGCCTCGAGTTTTTGCTCAAGCTGACCCGCGAACAAGGCCCCGAGAAGGCCGATCCGTTCGCCTGGTACGGGCTGGCGATGGAGTACCGAAGCCTCGAACGCTACGACGAGGCGCTTTCGACGTTCGAACAAATACGTGCACGCACCCCGGACTACGTTCCCATGTATCTCATGTGCGGGCAGATGCTCGAGAAGATCGGGCGCGCCGACGACGCGCGCGCCTGGCTTTCTGCGGGGGTCGAGGCGGCGCGCAAACGGGGAGACGCCCATGCGATGAGCGAGCTCGAGGGCGCGCTCGCGGCGCTCTGAATCAGGGGGCCCAGCCCTCGGCGTGGAGAAGCTCCGTCACGCGCCGGCGGACATCGTCGCGGATCTCGCGGACCCGCTCGATCGGCTTGCCCTTGGGATCCTCGAGCGGCCAGTCATCGCGCTTGAGTCCCGGAACTACCGGGCACTGCTCGCCGCAGCCCATGGTGACGAGCATCTGCGCGCCAAGCGCAAGATCGTCGGTGAGCTTTTGCGGCTTCCGGTCGGCGAGGTCCATCCCGACCTCACGCATTGCCTCGAGCACCTCGGGGTGCACGCGTGCCCCTGGATCGGTTCCCGCTGAGACCGCGCGCGCCTTGGTCGCGTCGGCGAGTGCGTTGAACCAGGCGGCCGCCATCTGCGATCGGCCGGCGTTGTGGATGCACGCAAAAATCACGGTTTTCACTGTGGCTTGCTCCTTGGGGTGCTTCGCACGACCTCCTCTCGGCGCATCGGGCTGGGGCGCTGGCTCGCGATCGATGACTCGGTCGGCATACCGAGGAAGCGAAGGAACGAGCCACCGGAAAAGCGCCGTCGACGCCGCCGCTCCGAGGAGCTGAGCGGCCATGAAGCCGGGGGCGTCAGCGGGCCGTATGCCCGCGAAGGTGTCGCTTGCGGCGCGGGCGAGCGTCACCGCGGGATTGGCGAACGACGTCGACGACGTGAACCAGTAGGCCGCCGTAATGTACGCACCCACGGCGAACGGGACCGCGCTCGGCCGCCGCCGGACGCAGCCCCAGATGACCGACAGAAGCCCGAAGGTCGCCACGAATTCGCTGACAAGCTGGGACAGGCCCGAACGCTCGTGCTGCGAGGCGAAGAACAGCGCGGGCTCCTTGAACATGATGTGCGCGACGGCGACGCCAGCGAACGCGCCCGCGATCTGGGCGAGGAGGTAGCCGGGGACCTCACGCCAGGGCAGGCCTCGCTGACTCGCGTCTGCGAGGGTCACCGCGGGATTGAAGTGCGCGCCGGATATCGGCCCGAACGTCAGAATGAGAGCCACCAAGCCGGCTCCGGTCGCGATCGTGTTGGCCAGAAGCGCGATCGCCGCGTTTCCGCCCGCAAGTTGCTCGCCCATGATGCCCGAACCGACGACCGTCGCGAGCAGGAGGGCCGAACCCAACGCCTCAGCGACGAGCTTTCTCAGCAGCATGCGCTCTTCGTGCCGAGCTGCACCGGCTTGTCCTGAGCCGGCATGGCCGAGGGTGCGCAGCAGGGCGCGGCCGTCTTTGCCGGATCGTCGTGCATGATCGCTGCGTCGCCCTTGACCACGAAGACCTCCCACATGTTGCCGTCCGGGTCTTCGACCCAGACCTTGTCCTGCATCGCGTAACAGCAAGTGGTGTTCTCCTCGGTGAACGTCTTGAGGCCGGCGGCCTGAAACCGGGACCACGCGGCCGCCACGTCCTCGGTGCTCGCGACCTGCACGCCGAAGTGGCTCGCATTGACGCCCGATCGCGGCGCATCCTGCATCGTGAGGTTGAGCGACGGCTCCTGGAGGTCGAACTTCGCGTAGCCGACGCGGCGTTTGCTCACGGCCATGCCGAAGACCTTCTCGTAAAACGAGACGGACGCGTCGATGTTCGAGACGTTCAGCGAAACGTGGGGCTTGAGAACGTGCATGGTGGGTTTCTCCTTTTCTTCCAATAAATTCGAATTATTGATGAAAAAAAATCAACAACAGCTGCCCTTGCCTCCGTTCTTGCAACAATCCTCCCAGAGGTAGGCGTTCAACCTGCGGAGCGCGTCGTAATCCGCCGAGTAATAGTGAAACGTCCCCTCGCCGCGGGTCCGCAACACGCCTGCGTCGACCAGCCGTTTGAGGTGATGGCTCAGGGTCGACGCCGGCAGATCGACGTGCGCCTGGATCGCTCCTGCCGTGGCCCCCTCAGGGCCCGCTTGCACCGCAAAGCGGAGGATCGCCAGGCGCACCGGATGCCCCAGCGCGCCAAGCTGCTCCGCATGGTGCTCCAACTTCGAGGGCATGACTTACTTCTAATTTTATCGAAGTAACTCGTCAAGCCCTCGAGAGGGTGAGCAAGCGGGTCACTTGTCGGAAGGAGAACGGATCGCGCGCAATCGCTCCGCCGTACGCGCCTCTTCGCCGCGCGTCGTCGGCTCGTAGAGCACGGCTCCTTGCAGCTCCTCGGGCAGGTACGTCTCGCCGGGGACGACCGCGCCTTCGAAATCGTGCGCGTACTTGTACCCCTCCCCGTAGCCGTCTTCTCTCATCAGCGGCGTCACCGCGTTGCGAAGCTTCTTGGGCACGGGAAGCCCCCCGTGCTTGTCGATGAGCTCTTTGGCGCGACGCCACGCGACCGTGCACGCGTTCGACTTCGGCGCGCACGCGAGGTAGACGCACGCCTGGGCAAGCGCGTAGGTGCATTCGGGCATCCCAACTCTCCGAACGGCGGCGTCGGCGGCCGTCGCCACCAAGAGCGCCCGAGGGTCCGCGATGCCCACGTCTTCGCTCGCGAAGACGACCATCCGCCGCGACACGAAGAGCGGTTCGTCACCCGCCTCGAGCATCCGCATCATCCAATAGATCGCGGCGTCCGGGTCGCTGCCTCGCATCGACTTGATGAAGGCGCTGACGACGTTGTAATGCTCCTCGCCGCCTTTGTCGTAGAGGAGCGGGCGGTGACTCTCGGCGGCGGACACGGCGTCGATCGAAACGTGCTTGCTGCCTGTCGTCTCGAGATAGTCCGTCACGAGCTCGAGCGTCGAAAGCGCACGGCGCGCATCCCCGGCGGCGGCGCTCGCAATCGCCGTCAGCGCGTCTTCGTCGGCTGATAGCCCCTTGTCGCCGAGGCCGCGCTCCTTGTCGCCGAGCGCGCGGTGCAAGAGAACGACGAGGTCGGGAGTCGCGAGCGGTTCGAGGTGAAATACTTTGCATCGCGAGAGAAGCGCGGCGTTGACTGCAAAGCTCGGATTTTCCGTGGTTGCTCCGACGAGAACGATTGTGCCGTTTTCCACGTGCGGCAAAAAGGCGTCCTGCTGCGCCTTGTTGAATCGATGAATCTCGTCGACGAACACGATCGTGCGCTGGCCGTGGAACGCCAGCCGATCGCGTGCCGCAGAGACGACTTCGCGAAGCTCCGCGACGCCCGAGAGCACCGCGCTGAACGGAACGAAATGCGAGCGCGTCGTCGCCGCGACGACGCGCGCGAGCGTCGTCTTCCCGC
>JBAULD010000169.1:0-2699 GCA_049578005.1 Polyangiaceae bacterium | reverse complement strand
CTACCAGCGGGTCTGGAACCCCGCATTCAACGCCGACCGGGGACCGGTCGATATCTTCGGCGCGAGGGTTCATGCCGAGTATTAGAGCCCTCCGCGGTCCGGCCAAAGCGACGGCGTTCGCGGCGGTGCTCGCCGCGACGAGCGCGTGGGCGACCCGTGCCGGCGCTCAGACGCAACCCCAGGGCTTCGCGGTCGAGCGCTTCTATCCGTCCGCTCCGGGCGGGGGCTGGCTCGCCATGGACACCCTCGACATGCACGGCGGCGTCGGCGGCGCGGTCGCCGTCTCCGGGGGCTATGCCTACAATCCGCTCGTCGTCAGCGACGGAGTCCGACGCGTCGGCGTGGTCACCGATCAGGCGTTCGCCTCGGTGGGCGCCGCTCTCACCTACGACCGTTACCGATTTTACATCAACTTCTCGCATCCCCTCGTCATCAGCGGCACCGGGGGGCTGGTCGGGGCGTATTCGTTCACGGCGCCCTACGTCGACGCGGGAAAGAACCCAGACCTCATCACCGACGTCCGCATCGGATACGACGTCCGCCTGGTGGGCCACTACGACAGCCCGTTTCGGCTCGGGATCGGAGCGCAGCTCTACATCCCGAACGGCGACCGCTCCGATTACGACACGGATGACACGTTCCGCGCGATGCTGCGCGTCCTCTTCGCAGGCGACGTCGGCCATTACACCTACGCCGCGCAGCTCGGATGGCACATTCGACCCCTGGACGACTCTCCGACACCGGGAAGCCCGCAAGGCAGCGAAATGGTCTTCGGCGCCGCCGCCGGCCCTCGATTTCCGATCGGTTGCGGCGGCACCCACGCCATCGTGGTCGGCCCGGAGATTTACGGCGAGACGGCCCTTCAATCGTTCTTCGGTTCCAATACGACCGGGCTCGAGGCGCTCTTGAGCGGCCGCTTCGAAGGGACTGCGGACGATGGCTCGCAGCTTCGTATCAAGCTTGGCGTCGGCGGGGGACTAAGCGCGCACTTCGGCGCGCCCGAGTTTCGGCTGGTCGCCGGCATCGAGCTCTTCGATCACAACACCGATCGGGACAAGGACGGCGTGTCCGACAGCCGCGACGCGTGCCCCGAGACGCCGGGCGTCAAGACCAAGAATCCGAAGACCAATGGCTGTCCGGCGAGCCAAGGGCCGTAGGTCACCACAGTCGGGATGTCATTCCCACGCGAAGCGAGCACACGCAGCGCTGGCACGTCGCGTCGCAGCCGACGTCGAGGCCGCGACGGAACCGCACCATCTCGCCGTCCAGGATCGCCTTCAGAGGCTTTTCTCGCACATTGCCCACGGATGGCTGAAAGAAACAGGGGCGCACGGTTCCGTCGGGCTCGACGACGGCGCTGGCCCAGGGCGCGTTGCACTCCACGCGAGGGAACGGCGTTTGATCCCGATGGGCGCGGTAGTAGCCCGCGAGTTTGCGGAGCCGCTCCCCGCGCTCGGCCACCCGGCCCTCACGGAATGCAGCCGCGTGGTGGACGAGGGCCTTGTCGATGACCCGCTCGAATTCGTCGACCTCGGTGGCGTCGAGCAGCAGGGCGTGCGGCGCGGGGGCGACGCTCAGCGTGCTTCGCCCGAACGTGCTCGGACCCACGTCGGCCGTGAGAAATGAAATCTGATCGAGCCCCATCGAAGACGCCTTGTCGACGAGGGCGGAGAGAGCATGGAAGTTCTTTCGGTGTAGTGTCGCGCGGGCGCGAACCGGTAAATCCGGACGCAATTGCTTGAGACGCCGGACTCCGCGTTCCACCGCCTCCAGACCGTCGACACCGCGGACTTCCCGGTAAAGCTCGCGCGTGTGGCCGTCGAGCGACACGGTCACCGCGGCAAAGCGATCGGCCACGGCTCGGGCGTGTCGCTCGAGCGCGAGACCGCTCGTCAGAAGATGCAGCGCGGCGCCCTGAGCAAGAAAAAGGTCGGCCAGATCGAACACGTCTTCGCGGACCAGAGGCTCGCCCCCCGTGAACACGACGAGCTTCGTACGGAGCGCGGGCAGCTCGCGGCAGAGCGCCGCCACTTCGTCGCGCCGGAGGTCGGTCGCCCCGTCGGAGCGCCAGTAGTCGCACGACGCGCACCGCGAATTGCAGCGAAACGTCGGGGCGTAGAGAAGAATCGGCAGCGCCCAAGTGCGGTGGGTGCGTACGTTGAGCTGGACGAGGCCGTTGAGAAGCAGCCGAGAGGGCTGGAGGGAATCGAGAGCGCGGCGGAGTTTGCGCTTGGCCTGTCGTGCGGCTTGGCGGGGGCGCATGAGAGTGGGTAGTCCGACCGGCGCGAGTCGGCAACGGGGATCGCGATCGCGCAGGCTCAGGATTCGCCAGCTTTCCGGCCGACGACGAGTTGGAACCGAGCAGGTTCGCGCGAGCGGCGCAGACGTGCGGCCCAGGGCTTGGCCCACCAGCGGAGGCCGTACCATGGTTCGACCAGACTCCAACGCAGCGAGAGCTCCCGCTCCAGCGCGTCGAGTCGATCGTACGTCAAGAATCCCTCGCTCGGGATCGCGTTTCCGCGGAAGCCGTATCGCATCTCGAAGGCGTCTTCGCGCTCTCGCACCATTTCCGCGCCGCTCGAGGCGTCTCGATAAATCGGTGTATCCATGATGACGACACGACCGCTTGGCCCCAGCACCCGCAAGGCTTCGCGGAGCGCGGACGCGAAACTCACGGCGTAATGAAAGGAGGCATTGTA
>JBAULD010000168.1:0-5757 GCA_049578005.1 Polyangiaceae bacterium | reverse complement strand
CTCAACAAGATCGAAGGTGTTCGGGTCGTGCGCAACGTCGACCGGGGCCTGATGGTGCCGTTCGCTCAGATCCACATGCCGAATCCGACGAAGATCATGACGGGGCTCGGTAAGGGCGGGAGCGATATTGTCGGGGTGGTGCGGATTGAGGTCGTGCTACCCGGCCTCTTTCGGAGCGACGGCTTTTACTCGGACGGGTCGCCGGTCACCGAATGTCGGGGTCGCATGGTCACGATCGGCCGCCTCTTCACGCTCGAGTGCAAACGGTATGCACGCCGTCACGCGCACTCGGACACGCGCGCCGATCAGAAGCGTTGGCGGGACGCGGTGAAGCGGCTCGGCGGGTTCGCGGGACTGGTCGAAGCGCGGGACACGGCTGAGGGGATTCGGATGGCGATCGAGGCGGTGGAGCGATGCCGAGAGGGCGCCAGCGAGTAACAGCGTCCAAGCCCCAAGCCCCCCGACTTCGGCCCCCCCAGTCCTCAGACGCATCAGTCGGTGCGACAGTGTGCGACGCAGAGACAGTGCGGGCAATCGTTCCCTGTAAAGCCTCTCTGTCCGCTCTCCGGTTCTGAGGTCGACAAGCCCAGACGCACGTAATCGGCCGACGTTGCCCCAAGCCGGCCTAGTCGACCGCGGACGCCCCAGAGTGAGGCCGGTCAGTAGGGAGCGCGGCAGAGAGGCGATTAGGGGCAGCGCTCGTCGAGGCCAGACGAGTAGGCGCGCCCGGGTTAGGCGGGGGATTTGAGGGCGGGGCGCGTACGGGGCGAGACGTGGCCCTCGAGACGGGCAGGGACGAGGGCGACTTGTTTCGTGTGCGCTCTCGGGTCCGTTTCGAGGACGTCGAGGCTGTCGAGCGGCGGGGAAGTTTGGGGTGAGGTTCGTGTGGGGTGAGCGGATACCCCCGCTTTGTTTTTGGGAAAAATTCCGCCACCACCACCACATCTACCCCCTTCACGTGACCGGTTTGGGGGAGTGGGGGGAGTCAGGGGAGTTTGACCCCTTACGCGGGCGAGAATGCACACTCTTCGGTGCTAGTTTGGGAATCGCTAGGGCCCGCACTCCCCGCACTCCCCGCACTCCCCTAACTTCCACCTGGAAGCCTGCTAAGCATCCGTTATGAGCATTTCGGAAGCTACGCGGGATCTCGCCAAGTACCATCGTCGCCGGGCCGGCATCTCTGCGGGAACGGTCGCCCGATTGGCCTTCGTCACCGACGCCGCTGTCGCGCACTACGAGCGCGATGGGCTTTGCTTCGAGCGCGGCCGCTTCGATCCGTGCGAGGAAGCTATCGCGCGACTCGACAAGGTCTACTTGTGGCTATCGGCCATGCCCGGCTGAGACTCGCCGCTAGGCTCCGCTCTCCAGCAAGCCGAATGGCCCGCACCCTCATGCCGCTGCACGCACCAGCCGCCGACGACCCGGCCTCGCACCCGCTGCAGCCACTTGCCGAGCCGGCGCGCTTCCGGCTTCTTCCCTGGTAAGCATCTCGTCTCCTGCTCGATGACGTCGCGAAAGTCGTCGTAGCCGTCGGGCGCGAGCGGCCCGTCGTGCGGGTCGTGGTCGGGGTAGAGGGCTGCGATGATGGCGCGCGCCGGGAGCGGGGAGACGGGGGCGCCCGGGTACTGCACCGGGCAAAGACGGTTCAGCCCCTCGATCAGAACCTTCAGCGCCCGCTTCTCGTCGTCGAGCGCCGGGTCCTGCGTCGCTCTCGCGAGCAGCGGGTCGGCCGCGCCGGCCCACGCAAGGGCGCCGCAGATGATGCGCGACCACTCTTCGAACGAGCCCCAGAGCCCCCCTTCGTAGCGAGCGGTCCCCGCGGCGACGGCGAGCATGTACGCGCGCATCAGCGTCAGGCCGGAGACGACGAGCCGACGGCGTTCGCCTGCGACCCACTGGAGCAAATTCGGGTGCGCGAACCCGCTCCGCTCCTCGGGGTTCTCGAGCGACGATTCGAGCCGGATGTGTAGCGCGCGCCGGCTGATGTCGCCGCCCATGACGAGATTGTTTCCCGTCGCCCACCAAACGATCCGGTGCGGCGCGGTGACGTTCGCGTTCTTGCCGAGTAGCCGATCCTTCCAGGTCATCGACGTCAGGACCGCGTCGAGGGAGGGCATCGCGAGGGGCGCGACGATGTTGTCGAGACAGACCGACGGATCGCCGTCGAGCACGAGCGACGTGATCCGTTTGCGCATCTCGTCGTCGTCCTCCGGCATCGACGTCCGTGCGCAGTGGTGGCCGAGAGCGATCGTCGAGGCGGCGTCGACAAGGCGGCTCTTGCCTGTCCCGCGCGTTGTTGCGTCGACCGCGAACATAGGCACCGGCCCGTCGATGGCCGGGCGAGCGAGCATCGTCAGCAGACCCGCGATCCACGCGCTCTCGTGCTCGGGCCTCGCGAACGGGAAATCGCACACGACCTCGCGGATCGCCTCGAGTGCGCCGCGCGCGTCATCGAGGCCCGGGTTCTCGGCGACGTCGGGAAACGCGTCGCTCGGCCAGTAGAGGATCCCGGTCTCCTCGTCGTAGCCGTGCCGCTGCAGGATCGAGCCGTCGGGGCGGAGCTGCGGACAGGTCGCGACCGAGACGAGCGGCCGGATTCCGCCCCATTCGCCGCGGGCGAGGATCGCTGAAATCACGTTCTCCGGCGGCGTCGTCTCCGTGAACGCCTCTCGCCTCCCGTCGAACTTGACCCAATGCGCGGCGCTCGAGCAGCGTTCCCGAAGGCTCCCGGAGATGAGCGGAATGATCGTCTGCGTCCCGGCCATGCGCTTGACGCCGCGAACGAGGCGCATGGGACCGTCCGGCACCGTGACCACGGCGACGATCTTCCCGGCGCGCTGGTAGGTCGCCCCGTCGTGCGCGAGCGCCCCGATGGCCGCGTCCGTCATGCGTGCGATGTCGACCCCGACCCGGATCTCGGGGCGGCCGTCTGGCTTTGTGATGCGGATCGATCGGTCGACGCCGGGACTGGCGCTCACGAGTCGAGCCGCTCGGGCGCCCGCGCTTCGTCGGAACTCGCGTACCCCGACCGCTCCCCCTCAAGCTCCCGTTCGATCGCTCGTTCGAACGCCCCCTCGCTTCCGGTCAGCTTGTCGAGCAGCGGCCCGATCCGCCTCGACGCGACCTCGGCAGCCCGGAGCGCCCGGTCGACCTCTTCGAGTCGGCAGAGCGCGGCGAGCATCGTGCGGACGCGCATAGGGCTCCCTGGGGCCATTCCGTGAGCGGCCTTGCTGAGCCGGCGCGAGCCACCGAGGGCCCAGTCGGCTACGATCTTGGCGTCGTAGAGGAGCTCGACGGCGGCTTTGTATTCGACGAGAAGGGCGGCGTGGGCGTCGAGGGCTTGGGCGGGTTTCGGGGTGGTCATGAGCGCGGCCCCCTCGGCGTTTGCGTCGATCGGTCCGACCGGCACTCATTGCACATCTGCAGCCCGTCGAACCGCTTCGGGAAATCCTTGATCGCCCAGCACTGTGGGCACCGTTTGCGGCCGTCGATCGGGGCGCGAGTGCCATATCGATTCGCGTTGCACCCGAAACCGTCGCCCCATTTGACGACGCGCTTGATTCGGGCCGGCGGCGGAGGGGCTGACGGAGGGATCGGAGGCAGCTCGGGGAAATGTCCGGCGACTGCGGAAACGGGGGGCCAGACAGCGATCGCGCCGTCGACGGACTCAGCGGCCAAGTGCCCGGCGAGTGTTCGGGTGCCGCCGCCGTCGTCGCTGGACACGGTGCCGGCGTCGACGATGTAGACGTTGCGGCTCACGTCGCCCCCTTGACGAGCGCCGCGATCCGCTCGTGCAGGCCGAGGATCAAGAGTTCCGCTCGAAGCGCTCGACGCCGCCAATACTCCCGCCCGTCGATCGCTGGTTGGGGCGCGCCGGAGCCCGGTTCGGGCTGTTGCAGTTGCGGGCCGTCGATCGTCACCGCGCCGCCGTTCTTCGCCATGATGCACGCTCCGTCATTCAGAACCGATGGGGCTGCCCCGAAGAGAACCGCGACCCGGTTGCGGTCGCCCTGGGAGGAGGGCCCTGGTCGCGGGCCTCTGCGGAGCAGCGTGGCCGAGCCGCAACGCCCGAGCACGCATCAAGAGTGCGCCCGGGCGTCTGAGCCTGTCAAGTCTTCGGCTGGACCCGCTTGCGTTCGATCTCGCTCATGCCCCGCTCGAGCAGGTGCCGGATCGCGGCGGAGATCGTCACGGCGGGCGATTGCGATTCGGCCCACGCTCGAATGCGGGCGTTGAGATCGGCAGGGATGCGTACGGGGCGGACTACGTCGGTGTCGTTGGTCATGTCCGCAATGTAGCGCGTTTATAACAATTGTCAAGGGTCGAAAAAAGTGTGCATCGGCACTTGACGAGTGTTGCGAACGGTTGTATATTGTGACACATGATGAACATCAGGGTATACGTCGCATCCAGTTGGCGGAACGAAGCGAGACAACAAGCGACCGTGCGCGCGTTGCGGGACGCGGGGCACAACGTCTATGACTTCCGCAACCCGGCCCCTGGCGATACCGGCTTCGGCTGGCGCCAGTGTTCGACCCCGGAGCAATTGAAGGACCCGTCGCGCTTTCGAGATGAGGTGCTGACACACCCGATCGCCAGGGAAGGCTTTCGCAAGGACATGTCGGCGCTTCGCGGGGCAGACGCAACGGTGCTCGTGTTGCCATGCGGTCGCTCCGCACACTTGGAGCTCGGCTACGCGATCGGCGCCTTGCAGCACACGATCGTGCTACTCGACGACCCGATCAGCGAGCCGGAGCTGATGTACCTCGCCTGCTCCGATCTCTGCGTCTCGATTGCGGAAGTGGTCGCGAAACTTGCTGGGGTGACCGCGTGACAATTCGTCACTAAGTCCCTAGCCCCTGCCCCTGCCCCCCCCGCGCGGCCTCCCCTACCCTCCCCCGCGCCCGCCTTGGCCCCTAGCCCCTCGCCCGAAGTCCGATGTCCGGTGGACCTTGGACCTCGGACCTCGGACCTGGAACGGAGCAGTTCAATCACTAGCCCCTAGCCCCTCGCCCGATGTCCGGGGGACCTTGGAACAGGGAGCAGGGAGCAGGCGGCGGGGGAGGTGGCCCCTAGCCGGGGGGACGGGGGAGCAGGGACGGGGGAGCAGGGACGGGGACGGGGGAGGTAAGTTCAATCACTGGCCCCTCGCCCCTCGCCCCTAGCCCCCCGCGCCGGCCCCGCGCCCCCTAGCCCTTCCGCGCCCGCCTTGGCCCCTAGCCCCTAGCCCCTCGCCCGATGTCCGATGTCCGATGTCCGATGTCCGGTGGACCTTGGAGCAGGGACCTTGGAGCAGGGACGGGGACGGGGGAGGTAAGTTCAATCACTAGAAAGGCGGCCTGTCCCTGGAGGGAGCGTGGAAAGGGAGTGGGGACGGGGGACGGGGAGTGGGGACGGGGAGCTTAAAAGCAAAGCCCCGTTCAGGGTCGCCGCTGGGGGGCAGGAGGGCCGAACGGGGCTTTGGGTCACTTGCTCCCGTAAGGGAGACTCGGACCGTGAGCGGTTAGCTTATCTGATAATGAGGAGACTGCCAAGGATTCCGAGCACAAGCCCTCCGCACAGGCAGAACTCCAAACAGGCTTCAGACGCCCACCAGTTGGGACGTTTCGCGTCGATTACAAGACATCTGTTCATGGTGGGTATGAGTGTACCCACACTACTGAATCGAGAGTGTGTCTAAAGTGTCATGAATTAGGTAGGAGAAGGACCTACATTAGTGCGTGAATTATTCGTCGTAAAGGTAGAAAAAGAGACACT
>JBAULD010000167.1:0-7436 GCA_049578005.1 Polyangiaceae bacterium | reverse complement strand
CCGCTGGATCGAACGCAGCGCTCGCGGACCCTCCGATTGAGGGAATCGACCCGCCCGCGCCAACTTGCTTCAGCGCAGTGAGTACGTCGTCCATTGTCCGAAAACGACGTTCGGGGTCTTTCGCCATGCAGCCGGCCACCACCCCCTCCATCGCGCTCGACACGGAAATGAGCTCGTTCGTCCTTCGCATCGGTGGAGCTTCGTCGTGAACGTGGGCCATGAGGATGTTCACGCTCGTCGCTCGATCGAATGGCACCTTCCCGGTGAGCATTTCGTACAGGATCACGCCGAGGGCATAAATGTCAGTGCGCGCATCGACCCGGTCGCCGCGAATCTGCTCGGGCGCCATATACTTGGGGCTGCCCATGAACATCCCAGTCTGGGTGAGGTCTTCCCCTTTGTCGGAGACGTTCTTCACCAAACCGAAATCGAGCACTTTCACGAAATCCTCTTCGTCGCCGTGCTCGGCCAAGAAAACATTCGCCGGTTTGAGATCACGGTGAATGACCCCGAGTGCGTGCGCCTCTCGGAGCGCGCGACAGATTTGGCGCGCGACGTGAGCCGCTCGTTCTTCCGGCAGCTGCCCGGCGTCGCGGATGGCGCGATGAAGGGTGCGCCCTTCGAGGTACTCCATCGCCATGTAGTAAATTTCGTCGTCCGTCCGCCCGTAGTCGAAGATCGTCACCGTGTTCGGGTGCGTCAGCTTCGATGCAATGCTGGCCTCGAGGAAGAAGCGCTTGTGAAATTCGGGGTCTTGGTCGCCGGCGTAGCTCGGGTTGAGCACCTTGAGCGCGCACACACGCCCGAGCGGCGCCTGCTCCGCGCGGTAAACTTTCCCCATCCCGCCGCGAGCGATTAATGCGCTGACTTTGAAGCGGCCGCCCACGACGCGACCGATGAGCGGGTCGGGAGCCGGGCTGCCCTTCGAAAGTGCCGCCGACGCACGTTCGGTCATTCGATGACGCTCCCTGGACAGCGGCGTGCCAAGGCCCGTCGACCGGCCCCGCCCACCAGCGGGAAGTCTGCCTCGAGCGTGCCCAGGGTGTCAATGGGAGGCCCGGGAAGATGATGTGCAGTGAATGACCGAGCCATAGTAGGTTTGCCGGTGCCATGAATTCACCGACTCAACGCACGCTCGCTCGGTTCCACCTCGGCGCGATCGCCGCCTTCGTCGCACTCGTTTTCTTGCTGGGTGCCGGACGGCTTGCGCTCGCCGCAGGGCCCGGCTCCTTCACGATCAAGACCAAAGAAATCGACGAGAAGAACGGCGAGTGGCACGTGAAGGTCCGGATCGACCTCGCGCACCCGCCCGCCATGATGCACACGCCGATGCGCTTTACGTTTTCCAAAGAGGCGGTCGACGAGCGCGCGATCATGTCGAAAGGGGCGGATCCCGTTCATCACCGCGTCGTGCTCGAAACGGCGCAGAAGCAAATCGTCGGGCTGGACATCGACTTCGCGGACGCCAGCGGAAAGGTGTTCAAGTCGACCGTGTTCGAGTTCGACCTGAAGCGCGCCGACGGCTACTTCGAGGCGGGGGAATACGTCGTCGGGCTTTCCGGGCAGGACGGAGAAGTCGGCAGTACCCAGCGGATCACGCTCAAGGGCGACAACCCGCCCGTCTATCGGGGAGCGATGGATTTCAGCGACAACAAGTCGACCAAAAAAGGAATGAAGCTCCAGACCGTGAACAGCGGCATCGACGGGGGGCCCGAAGGCAACGAGGTCGCCAAGAACGACGCCCCCGAGGCCAAGGTCGCCACCACCGGGGAGGTGACGCCCGTGGGGACCGCACCGGACATGGTGCCCCAAGGTTCGTTCAACCGGACGGCCGAAGAGGAAGCGGTGCACGAACATCCGGGGTGCGGCTGTCGCGTAGCCGGGTTGGACCGGGGGTCGCTGGGTGGTGGAGCGGGCGTGCTGGCGGGGATAGCCCTTGCGTTTGCGCGGCGTCGGCGCGTGACGGGAAGTTCGGGCCTCGGGGCGAAACCGGAAACCAGCAAGAAGTAGCTGCCCGCTCATGACACCCGCGAAGGCGGTCGATCAGGCCAAGAAGGGGCTGCTCTTGCCCGTTTACGTCGTCACGGGCGAGGAGCGGCTCTTGCGCGACGAGGTCCTTGCGGCCCTCCGAGCGGCATCGCTCGCCGGAGGAGTGGCGGCATTCAACGAAGACAAGTTCACGGCCGGCGAGTCGGACGTCGACGACGTCATCGCGGCTGCTCGTACCGTTCCGATGATGGCGAGTCGCCGATTCGTCGTCGTGCGAGCGGCCGAGCGCTGGGAGGCCATCGAATCGGATAGCTCGCCCTTCGACCGGTTGGCCGACTACGCGGCAGCCGCCGTCGACTCGTCGTGCCTCGTCGTCGTTGCTTCCAAGCTCGACGGGCGCCGAAGACTGATGATCGCCGCGCGCGACAAGGGCTTCTTGGTGAGCTGCGATCCGCTCGACGCGCGCGCCCTGCCCCAGTGGACCGTCGAACGATGTGCGGCAAAGGGGCACGCCATCGACCGCGAGGTCGCCGAGCTGCTCGCCGCCCTTGCGGGCCCGCAGCTGTCGTCCGTGGATGACGCCATCGAACGGCTGTCTCTCTACGTCGGTCCGGAAGCGGTAATCGACGGCGACGCCGTGAGCACGTGCGTGGCTCGAGTGCGCGCCGCCGACACATGGGCGCTCGTCGAAGCCGTGGGTGCACGGGACCTCGGGCGCGCACTCAAGACCTTGGCCGACGCCTACGATCCGCGCGAGGGGGGACTCATGCTACTCGGTGCTCTCGCTTGGTCCGTCAGACAGCTCGCACGCTTTCAGGCTGCGCTCGAATCGGGGGCGTCGACGGAGGAAGCAGCCCGCCGCGCGGGCGCGTTCAACCTCTATCGCACGCGCGAGCTCGCCGCGAAGGCGCGCGCGCTGCGCGCAAAAGAGGTCGAGCGTTGGTTGCTCGTCTTGGCGGAAACGGACGTCGCGTTGAAAAGCTCGCGGCGAACGCCGGACGCGGTGCTCGAAGGGATGCTCACGCGACTCTGCCGTAGCGACGTCCCTCGGCGCGGGGCATCATAGAGTCTAGAGCTGCCTATTTCGGTCCGGAACCCCCCGCAAGCCATTTGACGGACTGCCGACCCATCCCTAGTTTGCCCTGTTGGAAACACGACGAACCCTCCAAGGAACAATTGAGATGCACGTCCCCCGACGGGTGATCCGGCCTCAAACCCCGAAAACGGAGTGGCTGGCCCAGGCCACTCTGCCCACGCGATACGGCGACTTCGTCACGCACGTCTTCCGGAGCCCGGCAACGGATGATCCGGAAGCCAATCCGAGCGAGCACGTGGCGCTGGTCTTCGGCGACGTACGCGGGCGCACCGATGTTCTCGTGCGCGTCCATTCGGAGTGTATGACGAGCGAAGTTTTCGGCTCGCTCAAGTGTGACTGCAAAGAGCAGCTCGACACTGCAATGGCAGCGATGGCTCAAGCCCAAGGGGGGGCCATCCTCTACTTGCGGCAGGAGGGGCGTGGCATCGGCCTTGCGAACAAGATTCGGGCCTATGCCCTCCAGTCGGACGGCCACGATACGGTGGACGCCAACCGGATGCTCGGTTTGCCCGACGACGCGCGCCGCTACGACGCAGCGCGCGACATGCTTTCCCACCTGGGCATCGTGAGCGTGCGGCTGATGACCAACAATCCCGCCAAGGTGGCGAGCCTGCGGAGCCTTGGAGTGACCGTCGTCGGCCGCGTCCCCATCGTGGTGCCGCCTAGCCCACATTCTGCTCGATACCTCGAGGCCAAACGACTGCGCATGCAGCACGACCTCCCCGCCCCGGTTCGGGCTGTCGGCGGCGACGCGGAGTAGCGATACTCGACCTGTCCTCCCACAGGTGCCGGTCCCCGATGCGAATCGCTCTCACGCATAATCTCCGCGTCACCGAGTCCGAAGACGAGGCGGAGTTCGACGCGCCAGAAACGATTGCAGCGATCGTCGGGACTTTGTCGCGTGCGGGGCACCGCGTCGAGCCGGTGGACGTGACCGGCCCCGCATCTTTGCTGGTGACCCGGCTCGAGGCATTTGCGCCCGATATCGCGTTCAACCTTGCGGAAGGCCACCGCGGCAAGACGCGGCGGGCGTTCTATCCGGCGCTCTTCGAAGAAATCGGGATTCCCTCCACCGGCAGCGACGCGTACACGCTCTGCGTGACGCTCGACAAGGCGCTCACGAAAAAGCAACTCGCCGGTTGGGGGGTCCCGAGCCCGCGAGGGCGGTTCGTCACCCGCGCGACGCTCAAGAGCGGCGGCCTCGACGAGGTGCAGTTCCCAGCGCTCGTCAAGCCGAACTTCGAGGGCTCGAGCAAAGGAATCGGACAGGACAACGTCGTCGACGATCCGCTCGCGCTCGCCCGCGTGCTCGACGAACTGTTGGGGAAGTACCCCGATGGTGCGCTCGTCGAGAGTTATATCCCGGGAATCGATGTCCGGGTCGTGTGCGTCGAGGGCCTGCCCCCGCTTCCCGCGGTCGAAACCATCGTCGACGCCGAGTATCCGCGCCGTTTCGACGTAATCGACTATCGGCTGGCGAATCTCGACGGTCGCTTTCTCGAACGCCGCGCACCGGCGCGCGTCGCTCCCGGCGTGCACGAGCGCCTCCACGACCTCGCCGGTCGGATCCTTTCGGCGTTCGCGTTACGCGACATCGCTGCGCTGGATTTCCGGGTCGGCGCGGATGGGCAGGTCTGGTTCTTGAGCGCCACAGCCATCCCGAGCTTCGATCCCGGCGGAGCATTGTTCGCGGCGACGCGTGCGGTCGGCATCGGCTACGACGAAACGTTGCTTGCAGTGCTGCGCTCCGCGGCGGCGCGCTTCGGTTTGACACCGCTGCTCGACGCGACGCGGCCGCGACCGGCCCGAGCGCGGCGCGCGTGCGTGCGCGTCGGGCTCGCGTTCAATATGAAGCGGATCGAGTCGCACGGAGGCGACGACCGCGAGGCCGAGTACGACGCTCCGGAGACGATCCACGCCATCACGCAGGCGATCGAGAGCCACGGACACGTCGTGGTGCCGCTCGAGGCGACGCCCGATTTCCCCCGCGCGCTGATGTCTTCGAACATCGACGTCGTGTTCAACATCGCCGAGGGTATGGTCGGGCGCAGCCGCGAGGCGCAGGTGCCCAGCCTCTGCGAGCTTCTCGGAGTGCCCTACACGGGGAGCGACTCGGCGACGCTCTCCATCTGCCTCGACAAGGCGTTGACGAAGCGCCTCCTCACCGACGTCGACACGCCGTCGTTTCAAGTGCTCACGACGGGTCGCGAGAAACTCCGCCAATTTCGTTTCCCGGTCATCGTGAAGCCCAATCAAGAGGGAACGAGCAAAGGCATCACCTCGAAGAGCGTCTGCGACGACGAAACGCGCGTCCGGGAAGTCGCCCGCGAGCTCATCGAGCGCTACGGACAACCCGCGTTGGTCGAGGAATACATCGCCGGCCGGGAACTGACGGTTGGACTGCTCGGCGAGCGCCGGCCGAGGGTTTTGCCACCGATGGAAGTCGTCTTCCTCGCGCAGACCGAGAGACCGGTCTACGACTACGAGTGTAAGCAGAGCTGGCAGCGGCACGTGCGATACGAGTGCCCTGCGAACCTCAGCAAAGACGAACTGCGTGCGGTCGAGCGCGCGTGCCGATCCACGTTCATGGCGCTGGGTTGCCGCGACGTCGCGCGCGTCGATCTGCGTCTCACCGCCGATGGACGCGTCTATATCCTCGAGGTCAATCCCCTGCCGGGGCTGACTCCCGACTACAGCGATCTTTGCCTCATCGCGAACGGCGCCAAGATTGACTACCGCACGCTCATCGGCGAAATCCTGAGCGGCGCTGTCAAACGCTGGCAGACTCGCCAGCGGGTGGCCGAGCGCGTGGATGAAACGCCGGCCCCGCCCGCCGCGGGGGACAAGGATGCAAGCGTGCCCGAGATCGCGGCAGCCAATTGACCTGTGGCGATGCCTCCTTGGGTTCGCCCCTCGCGGTTCCTCTCCGGTCTGGTCTGGTTCGCTGCATCCACCCCGTCGGTCGCCTTCGGCCAGACCCTTCCTTCGATCGACATGCGTACGTGGCGCCCGTCGAGCGACCCGGCCGCAGGCTTGGCTCTGGAACCGGTCACGACTCCGGGCTCATGGCAGTGGAGCGTCGGCTTGTGGACGCAGTACGCGCAATCGCCGGTCGTACTGCGCAGCCCGACCGGAGCCGCCGTTCTGACCCCCGTCGAGCACGCGCTCGGTGCGGACTTCGTGGCTGAAATCGGTCTCGGCGACCGGGCTGCGGTCGGCATCGATTTGCCCTTCGTGCCGTGGCAGGACGGCTCCTCGGCGTTACCGTCCACAGTGGTGAGTCGCGGAAAGGCCTCGACGACGGCGATAGGAGATCCCGCGCTCACCGCGAAAGCCACGATCGTCTCGAACGACCGACAGGGTGTGCGCGGAGGCCTCGGGTTGGCAGCCCTCGGGACGCTCACGTTTCCCGCGGGCGACCGGGAGGGTTTCGCGGGGGACGGCTCGGTGACTTCTTCGCTGGTGGTACTCGGCGAGTATGCGCTCGGAGTGGGTGCACTCCGCGCCACGCTCGGGTACAAGCTCCGCACCGAACGGCACGCCTGGCCCGATCCGAGCCCGGGCGGCGTGACGTTCGGCGACGAAGTTCCGTGGTCCATCGGCGTCTCGTTTCGACCGAAAGCGATCGCCCGGGCGATCGATGCCACCGATCGGCAAACATGGGAAGTCGCTCTACACGGGGCCGTCCCGGCCGGACCCGTCGCCCCGTTCGGCCGCGGCGCGTCCACGCTGTCGCCTGCGCTTCTCGCCATCGATGATCGGATCTCGCTCGGCCGCCGCGGAGACGCGTACGTCGTCTGGGGCGGAGAGTTCGGCTTGGACGCCGCCGCCGGCGTGCCTGCCTTTCGCACGGTCTTTTCACTGGGCTGGGCGCCACGTGCGCATGACCGCGACGCGGATGGCGTTCCCGACGACGTGGACGAGTGTCCCGATCTCCCGGAGGACAAAGACGGAATCCAAGATAACGACGGATGCCCGGAGGACGACGCCGACGGAGACGGTGTGCTCGATCCCGACGACGCGTGTCCGCTGATTCCCGGAGTGCCCTCGGCCGATCCACACTCGAACGGGTGCCCTAAGAAATGACGAGCTGGCTTACGGGCGGGATCGGACTCCTGCTGGTGCTGTGTGGTACCGCGACCGCCGGCGCACAACTGCGCCCCGGGGCTGTGCCCGCGCGGTCAGGCCAATCCTCGGGGCCGGGGCCTTCATCGGAGACAGGACTCCGCGCGCGCTTCGGCACGGAGATCGGGATGCGACTTGCGGGCTCGCTCGATCCCAACGAGCGCCTTCGCGGAATCGAGCGCGTCGCGGCCACGCACACGCCCGAGTCCCTCGCTCTGCTCGAGCG
>JBAULD010000166.1:0-3301 GCA_049578005.1 Polyangiaceae bacterium | reverse complement strand
CGATAAGCCGGTCAGCCTCGACTCGATCCGCACGATTATTTCCGACTTGGTGGCGAGCAACTGAGTTTTCAGCCGCCCCGCGAGGCAGGCCCACGGCGAGGTAGCGTGACGGTAAACGTCGTGCCGTCCTCCTCGCTGGAGGCGACGCTCACGTCTCCGCCGTGCGCCGTCACGATCTCGCGTGTGATGTAAAGGCCAAGGCCGAGACCCTTTCTTTTGGAGCTCGAGGAGGGCGAGCCGCGCTGGAATGGGTCGAAGAGCAGGGGCAGCATGTCCTCGGGAATCGGCGTCCCGTAGCTGTGCACGCTGAAAATGGCAGTGTCACTTTGATCGAGGAGCGTCACGCCGATGCCGCGGGTCGGCTCGCCGTGCTCCACGGCGTTGCCAAGCAAGTTCGACACGACCTGAGCGAGCTGGTCGCCGTCCCATTCGCCCTTCATCTCGAACGGGAGGTTTTTTTGAAACATCGCACCGGGATTCGAAGTCGCGATCTCGTCGAGGACCGCGGTGATCACGGCTACGAGATCGACCGGTCTGCGCTCGACCGGTATGCCTCCGGCGAGTCGCGCGCGCGTCAAATCGAGGAGCTGATTGACCATTCGCGCCATTCGACGTGCGCTCGAGGCAATCTGGCGAATTCGCCTCAGATCGCCTGCGTCGACCCGTCCTTGTTCGAGGAGAGCAGAGGCCAGGATGATGGAGTTGAGTGGGTTTCGGAGATCGTGACCGAGGATTCCGAGAAACGTCCCGGCGAACCGCGCGGTCTGCTCGTGCTCGGCTTGAAGACGGTGCTCTTCCGTGATGTCGTCGAAGACGCTGATGACGAGCGCGATGTCTCGGTCGCCTCGGATCGGCACGGCGCTCGAACGAATGACGACGTCGTCGGCGGCGCCGGCGCGTCGGAAGCGAACGAGCCGGTTTCGGACCGCCTCGCCCGTGAGCATCGCGCTCCGGAACGCCTGATCGTCCAGCAGCCGACCGTCGGAGTACGGAGCGTCGGACATTTGCGACGGACCGCCACGTTCGGGCCCCGTCACGTCGAGACCGAGGATCTGGGTGCTCGCTTTGTTCCTCAGGATGACTTCACCGGTCTGCGCGTGCCTCACCACGACTCCGAGGGGCATCTCGTCGAGGATGACCCGAAGGCGCTCCGCCGACTCGGCGATCGCCGCGCGCGCGCGGACTTCCTGGGTGACGTCCAGAGAGGTCGCTACGATGCGCGAGACCTGTCCTGAGTCGTCGAACAGAGGTTGAAACGTGCTCGTGAAGTAGCGCTGCTCCACGTTCCCGTCGGGCCCACGGAGAAGCACCGGGTACTCACTGCGCACCCTCGGTTTCCTCAGTCGGCAGACCTCCAATAGATGCTCCCGAGTGGAATCCATGGGCAGGTCCGGGAACGCCTCGGCCAGAGTCTTCCCGACGATTTCGCGCCCCGGGACGATTGCCTGGTATGCCTCGTTGACGATCTCGATGCGAAAATCGGGCGCCGCGTATACGCTGGCGGCAACCGGAAGATGCTGGATGAGCCCATTCAGCGTCGCTCGTTCCGCGTAAACTTGCTCGAGGAGCCGGTCGGCCTTCCGGAGGAGCTCGGCGCGCTCTGCCTCGGTTCTTTTGCGTTCCGTGATGTCGACGGTCGTGCCCATGAGCCCTGTGACCTGCCCGTCGGGAGCGCGAACCGGCTCGACGAGCAGATCGTAGTAGTGGTCCACGCCTCGCGACCGAACGCGAACCTCTTGCCGACGAGGCACGCCGGATTCGAGGACCTCCTGCTTGATGGCCATGGCCACTGCGGCGTCCTCCTCATGCTCTAGAAAATCGCTGTCGCGCTTCCCGAGAACCGTGGCGATGTCGAGCTCGAGGACGGGGTCCGGATTGTGGAGCCAGGTGAAGCGCAAGTCGCGGTCGTGCTCGAAGACGGACACGGGCGAGCCTTGCAGTGCGAGCCGGAAGCGCTCATTCGTAATCCGGAGCTCGGTGCGCTCTGCCGCGAGCGCTTCGAGCAGCTTCGTGCGCTGCACCTCGGCTTTCCTCTCCTCGGTGATATCGCGCGAAAGGCAGAGGACGCTGTCGATCGACCCGCCCTCCGCTCTCTCGGGGATGATCCGGGCTACGAAGTGGCGTGGACCGTCCGGGGCAGGCCACTCGAAGAAAAGCTCCGCCTCGGTACCTCCCAGGGCCGCATCGATCGCCGCATTCCAACGCTGGGCGAGTTCGGGGGGCGTACCGAGCTCCTCGTTCGTTTTGCCGATCACCTCGGATGGCAACTTCCCGGTGAACCGCGTGAGCGTGCTGTTGACGAACATGTGACGCCGGTCGCGACCGATTCGGGCCACGACGAACGGGAGGTTGTCCGCAAGCCTGACGAACTCCTCCGCCGAGAGGGGACTCGTCCAGTCGCTCCGTGCGACTGCCGGGCCCGATGAAAGGCCCGAAGGTTCAGGGTTGCGGTTGGCGCTCGCCATCGTGACTCCCGAGTCGACGCAGCTCAGGTCGTCGTAAGACTCAGAATGCGTGTGAACGACGGGCCAAGGCCAGGCCTCAGGGGTTGCTAGAGCCGCGACCCGCGCTCCAAAATGGCAGGACCGAGACGCGGGTGTCAAGACGGCGCCTCGCCGGGAGGCCCGGCCGCGCCGCTTCGCGCTTCCCGTGCTCGAGCCGCCCTCAGGCGAGGCTCGTTGCGTTCTCCGAAGGCGTGGAATTGCCTTTAACCGCCAGACTCGCCAGCATCTCGCACGACGCATCGAACTGCGCCACGGAAGCCTGCCGGTTTCGCACGAAGTCCTCGAAACGCTCCCACGAGGCGTCCTCGCCGAGAACTCCGTCGACCGTCCAAACGTGACTGAATAACCCACTCTTGACGTGATTGGAGCCGAACAGTCGAAGCGACACGACGTTTCGTAGTTGCGTATGCGGGTACAAATTAATTTTTATATTATTGTGGTTGCGCCCTTCGTAGTGAACCGACCGAAGCGCCATGGCGGCCGCCTGAAGCATAAACCGGTGAAGCCGTTCGTTCTCCACGGGTCGAGTCAGGCGGCACCAGACGTGGAAGCCTCGGCCGCTGGCGACGATGAGCGGCTCGCATCCGACGTCGGAAAGACATTGCCGCAGTGAGCGGACGGCGGAGGTCATCTCCGGAATGACGAGGGTGTTGTTCTCTCTGTGGTTGTTGTCGAGATTGAAACAAAACGTGTCGTTCGCGTAGGGGTCGAAGTAAAGGCAGACGTTGAACTCCTTGTCGACGTGGGCTCGCAGCAGTTCGACCATTCGGTACCCGGGGATGTCGACGAGCTTGTAC
>JBAULD010000165.1:0-8145 GCA_049578005.1 Polyangiaceae bacterium | reverse complement strand
TAACGGTGGCTTCGTCGCCGATCAGTGCAACGACGATGTCGGCGCGATTCGCGGTGAGCTGTTTCTTCACGAAGATGTAGTCGCCGTTCAAGATCCCGGCTTCGATCATCGAGTCCCCATGGACCTTCAGGCCGAACACCTCGCGCCCTCCCTTTACGAGGGTGCGGTCGATATGGACCGTGTCGATCACGTGCTCCTCGGCGAGCAGCGGGAGGCCCGCCGCGACCCGTCCGAGCACGGGAACTTCCACGAAGTCGACGTCGTTCGCGGCCGGCTCGGCCGAGACGCCCGCGCTCCCCAGCATCTGCGTCGCCAACGTCGTCGGACGGAGAGCGCGCGACTTCATGTCTTCCCGCGTCAGGTAGCCCTTGCGCTCGAGAGCGCGCAGGTGATCGTTGACGCCGTTGGTCGACCGAATCCCCATGCGCGCCCCGATTTCGCGAAGTGTCGGGGGGTAGCCGCGGTCGTGAATCGACTGGCGGATGAAGTCGAGGACCATCTGCTGGCGCTGCGTGAGCCCTTGCATCGTGCGAAAACGTTACCTGAACGGGCGTTCTATCGTCAACAAACGTGTCGCTTTTCTCGCTCGGGCGAGCGTGCGCGAAGCAAACGTCAGAACTTGCCGCTCGACGTCAACAGGGTCAGTTTTTCGTTGGTCTCTCTCAGCCGGACACTGAGAATTCGGACGCAGTTCCAGAGGACCTCGTAGGCGAGATCCTTGTGCAAAAAGAGCAGTTCGTCGAACGCCTCCTTCGTGATCACCAGCGCGCGGCAGGGCTCGTGAACACGCGCGTCGGCCGACCGAGGCGACTCGTCGAAGAGCGACATCTCGCCGAAGACTTCGTTCGGCCCCAGGACGGCAAGCGCTTCTTCCCCGATTCCGGCCAACTCCCGCGAGATGCGGACCTTGCCCTCGAGAATGACGAAGAGCTTGTCGCCTGGATCCCCGAATTGAAAGAGCTTCGTCCCTGTCGCGTGGGACTCTTCCGCGGTTACCCGCGCGATGAGTGCGAGCGCGCTCGGTGTGAGACCCTCGAAGAATGGCACCCGGGCGAGCTGCGCCTCACGCTCGCTGATCGGCATCGGAGTGCTTTGGGATGCGAACACGGCCATGAGGAGCGCCCTCCCCCCGCTCAATCTTTCACGGGAGTTGCCTTCAGCGACGCGCGACCCTCCTTCACGTATACGCTGAATTTAACGCGTTTGACGCCATGTTTCTCGGCGAGCTGGTCCCGATTCTTTCGCAAGATGACGGAGAACTTCTCGAACGTGAGTCCGTCGGTCGGCTCGCCGCATTGTTTCTTGATGCGGATGAAGTCTTGGTAAGCGGCGCGCCACTCCGCACTTTCGTCGAGCGCGTTGCCGGACGCCTGAGCCATCACGTCGGCGGGCACAGTTGCCACCGTCGTTGCGTCCTCGTCCTCGATGCCCTGGTACGCATGTGCCTGCGGAATCGGCGGCGGGGCCCCCCGTCCGAAGGCAGACGGGCCCCCCAGCGCCGAAGCGTCCCGCGCGGCCGGACGTCCCGCAGCCGGCGTGGGAGGCGGTTTGGCGGCTGGCAGATGGGGCGTTGCTGATGCGGGGAGCGGTGGCGCCTGACGAGCCGAACTCGGCGAGACCGGCGAGCTGGAAGGCGGAAGAGGCTCGAATGGACTGAAAGCCGGTTGAGCAGCGACCGGCATCGGCGGAACGGGAGGAAGCACGGGAGGCGGCCCAGGGGACAGGGCACTCTCTTCGGCGGTCGGGAACGAAAACGCGCTCATCGCGGGCTGCGCGGGCGCCGGCCCCAGGATCGACTCGAGATCGGCGGGCTTGCGCGTTACTCCTCCCGCCTTCTCGATGGCCCGCTCGATGCCTTCGTTGATGCCTTGGGCCGCGAGGCGATAGGCACCACGGAAGCCCGCTACGTTCAGTCCGTCCATGGCGCCCGCTTTGAATCGCGTGGTCTGCGTCAGGAGCTCGTGCAGCGGGAGGCTGTGCTCGAGGACGGTAAAGCCAATGCCCACGACCGAGGCGACGAGCACGACCAGCGCGAGCAGCCCCAAAGGCACGTTCGCCTTGTCTTGGTCGTCGGCGCCGCTGAGGAACGCCATCGGGCCGCCGAGAGGCGCCATCGAACGGACCACCGCGAAACCGCCGCCGAGCGCCCACGCGTCGCCGGGCAGTCGAGCGTAAAGGACGCCGAGGTCTCCGTTGAGCGTACGCGCCTCGGTGCGGATGTCATCGTTGTAGGCCTTGTCGTCGATGTTCTTCAGGTCGTTGCCGACGGCGTCGAGCTTCGCGGGTTCGAGGCCCTTGGCGGCGCCACCCGCCATCTTCTGCCCACCCGCATAGAGCGCAACGCTCGTTCGCGTGCGATTCGCAAGGTCTTGGGCAAACTTGGCGTTTACTTCTTTGATTCCGACGATCGCCCCTGCGGGCCGCTGGGCCGTGTCGTATTCGACGGGGCGAGCGCCAACGACGTACATCTTGCTTCCGAGCACCCAGATATCGTCCCGCATCCATCCGTGCAGAGCGTCGTTGACGGCGGGATATCCCCCCATCTCGAACTCTTCGTTGCCGGCGGCGACGTCGTATCCCAATTGCGCAATCACCCGACCGTCGCGATCGACGGCGAAAAAGGAGTCGGGTCGCAAATCGATGGGAATCGCTTCGCGAATGGCCGCCAGCGCTCGCTTTGCGTCGGCCTTGGACTTCTCGGGAATCTTCGGCTCCCTCCCGGCGTCCGCGGAGACAAGTGCTTGCTGGAGCGTCGCGTCGACACTGCCGGCCAAGAGCGCGTCGAGTCGCCGGCGAGCGTCAATTTTCAGCGCCCACTCGACGGTCTGGCTGTCCGAAGCGAGCCCCTCCTTGAGCGCATGCGTCTCTCGGCGGTCGTACTCCCCGACGGCAACGTAAACGACGTAAAGGGCCACGGCGACCGCGACGGCCAATAGGACGTACCAAACGCGCGAAAGGACCATCACTTAGAGTCGCCTCCTACCAGGAGCGGCTCTCTCAATTCGACGAAGCCGCGTTCGCCGACCCTCACGGCAGACGCCTCCTTTCCGACTTGTTTGCCGTCGAAGAAGGCCCTGAGCGTGTATTCCCCCTGCGGCAGAGACATGGAGAAGAAACCGTCGCGGTCTGGGAAGGCAAACTCGACGACGCCTGGATCGACCACGACGTACATGACGACGCTGGGGAAGAGCTGATCGTGGATCTCGTGGAGGCCCGGGGCGCTGGCCGCCCATTCGCGCGTGGAGCCCGGACCGGTCGGGTTGGGCGCCCACTTGTCGTTGCCCGACTCGAAGAACACGTGCGGGAAAGGGTCAAGGTTCCGGAAACTCAGGCGCGAGCCGGGAGAAAGGACGACCGTCGCCGGCGTCATACGTCCGCCCGTGACCTTGATGGCGAGAGGCTCGTGTGCCTGCGGTGCGGCGCTACTGAACGCGGCCACGCAAAAGTCGCGCGAGACGTTCGCGGAAAGCCTTCGAAACTCTTGCTTCACGGTCGGCGACGGCTCACGCCACGTGTAGTGGCGAGCGTCGTTCTTTGCAGCTTCGGCATAGACCTGGGGCGAGACTTTCTCCCAGCCCACGACCTTCCCCTTTACGATTGCGGGCGGCGGGGCGGCACGCAGGAGCCCACTCGCGAGCACCAGCGTGACCATGATGAAGTGAGCGGATATGCGCGTCGGGCGACGCGCGAACGACCTGCGCTTCGCGTCCGGCATTTGAGCGTCCGAGGCAGACGGTACCCGACGGCGAAAGGCCGTGTAAACGCCTTTCGGTCGCGGAGACCGATCACCCCGGCGCTTCGGCCGGAGTGACCTCGACGTCGACCAATTTGCCGTCACGAACGGAGCGCACCCGCACTGGGGCCACGATCGGCCACTTTTGGAGGGCTCTGTGGATGTCGTCGACGCTCGCGATGGTGGCGCCGTCGAGGCCGACGACGATGTCGCCCAACCGGATCCCGGCTCGGAGCGCGGGTCCCCGCTCGTCGAACCCGGTCACCTCCACCCCGCTCGTCTGCCCGAGCCCAAGCCGCCGTGCCATTTCCCGGCCAAGGGGGCGATTTTGCCCAGCGATGCCGAGCCAGCCGCGGCGCACCCGCCCGGTCGTCATGAGCTCGCCCAAAACCCACTTTGCCGTATCGATCGGCACGCTGAAGCTGATCCCCTGGGCGCCGAGAATTATCGCGGTGTTGATGCCCACTACCCGGCCCGTCGAATCGACGAGCGGGCCGCCGGAGTTCCCCGGGTTGAGTGCGACGTCGCTCTGGATGATCCCTTCCATTGGGCGGCCGTCGCGAGCGCGCATGGTGCGCCCAAGCGCGCTGACAACCCCGGCCGAGACGGTCGAGCTGAAGCCCAGCGGAGTACCGATCGCAATGACGAGCTGCCCGACGCGCAACCGCGACGAGCTGCCGAAGTCGGCGTGGCAGGGGACGTGACCAGTCGTACGCACGACGGCGAGGTCGGTGGCATGATCGAATCCGACTACCGACGCGCCACTGGTAGTGCCATCGGTGAAGCGGAGCTCGAGCTCGTCCGCTCCCTCGACGACGTGGGCATTCGTGAGAACGTAGCCGTCAGGCGCGAACACGACGCCCGAACCCGATCCTGAGGGGGCGCGACGCGTCGCCCGAGCAATGCTGACGACGGCAGGCCCGACTCGTTCGACCACTCGCACGACAGCGCGCGAGTAGGCGTCGAGGGCCTCGCCGTCGTCGGGGACGTGGTCGGCAACGACGGTTGGGGTCCGAGGGCCCATCAGGCTGACCGAGCGGTCGGATGGGTCGGCGTGGTCGAGGACGAATGCGAGCGATGGCATCGACAAGGAACGTGCGCACGCCGTCGAGGTGGTCAAGTGCGTGTCACCAAACCGGCAGGCCGATGATGAAACGCGTGCCACGACCAAGCTCGCTCTCGACGCGAACCGCGCCGCCGTGATTCTCCACGACGGTTTTCACAATCGACAGCCCGAGTCCGGTCCCTTCCCGATCACGCCTCGTCGTGAAGAACGGCACGAACACGTGAGGGAGGTGATGGGGCGCGATGCCGGCGCCATTGTCGGCCACGACGACCGTAACTCGCTTTGCGTCGCGGTCGAGCTCTGTGGTGACGGCCACCCATCCGTCGCGTACGGGAGCGGCCTGCGATGCGTTCGTCAGCAAGTTCACGAACACTTGGACCAGCTGCTCCCCGACGGCGCGAACGGTGAGAAGATCGACTCCAAAACGACGTTCCACGCGCACTCCGCTCGACGTGAGGACGTGCTCGCAGAAGGCGATCGCTTGGTCGATGACCGCGTGCAAGAGGACCGGGCCCGCGACGCTCCCCGACGGATGGGCGTAGCTCACGAGGTCGCGCGTGAACCGAAGCATTCGCGTCGCAGACTCGCTGATGCGCCGCAGGCGCTCGACGTCATCGGTGTCCCGCGCGGAGGCGCCCGTGAGCGACCGCCGGATGAGATAGTCGGAGTATGCGACGATCGAGGTCAGCGGATTGTTGAGTTCGTGGACGACGCCAGCCGCGATTTGCCCGAAGTTTGCCAATTTGTCGGCCTGAAGCATCCGTTGCTCGAGCGCGCTCGCGTCGCGTCGCTGGCCTTCGAGAGACGCGAACGCGCGAGCGAGGGCAAGGGCGCGCCCGAGCGCCGTGGCAGCGCGATCGACGAGGTGCACGATCGCCGACGTGTCGTGATCGAGTTCGTCGTCGTCGGACGCGATGTGGAGCGTCGAGCCGGTGAGGCTTCCCGCGATCGACGAGACGTACTCGCTGGCTAGGCCCGGGAAGAGGCGGGTCGGGTCCATGCCCGCCGGAACCTCCCGAGTCACCGCAGGGAACCGACGGACGACGGTTCGTTCGGGCGCCTGGCCGCCGGACGAGGGCACGAAGCAGGCGCCCACCGCGCAGCCGGGCACGATGGTAAAGACTGCGTCGACCATCGCTTCGATGACGGCGACCTCACCGTGCAAGACGGGGAGGTCGACCGCGGCCACGAGGAGGCGATCGAGCCAGCCGGCCGGCACGAGCTCGGGGATTCGCGCGCGCGGCGACGATTCTTCCGAGGGCACCGCAGGCGCGTGGGGGCTCGAGACCGATGCGAGGGCGTTCGCTTCGTGCCTCTTCTTGCTACGCATCGATACTTTGCGCATGGGCGCCTATTTCCGCCACCCGGTTGCCGCCGGGAGGTTCCCTGACGAGGTGTCTTTGTCCGGTGCATCGCCTGCGTCTTCCAATTCCGGGGTCGAGGAGGGCGCGGAGCGATCCAAGTCGAGGATACGTGCCCGGCCGACGTACGACTTCGTCTCGTACTTCGTAATTCGGCCGATCTTTCGAACGATCTCCGCCATTCTCTCGGCTTCGTTGAAAATCACCTCGGCCGCGGAGTACGGAGCAGTCTCCGGCTCCAGCCTTCGTTTCAGAAGCTCGGCGTACGCCATGATACTCGTCAGGGGCTGATTGAGCTCGTGCGCGGCGGCTCCGGCGAGCTCGGCGACGATCGCCTGTCGCTCCTGAGCAAGGATCTGCTCCTGCGCTTGGGCGAGGCGCTGCTCCATCTGCATCTTCTCCCGAAGATCGGTGAAGATGCCCACGGTGCCAATCGGCACCCCGTCCTCCTGGAGCATCGCTGCGGACAGCGACACGGGAATCCGCTGTCCTCGGGCGTCGAGCACTTCGGTACGAAGCCCTTGCACACGTCCGTTGCCCGCCTTGATGAGGCGCATGACGCTGCCGGCGAATCCGGAGGGGTAAAGCGTGCGAATATCCCGACCGAGGAGCTCCGCGATCGTGAGGCCGTAGACCCGTTCGGCCGCCGGGTTGGCGAGCAAAATGTGGCCCTGAAGATCGGCGGTCACGATGGCGTCGACGGACGAATCGATGATCCGCTGCAGGAAGTCCTTCGTCTTGTGGAGCTCGTGCTCGACTTCGCGCTCGGCCGTGACGTCGCGAAACGTACAGAGAACGACCCCCTCCTCCCGCAGCACGGAATTGAAGTTCATGCTCAGGACGCCGACTTCCCCGCTCTTTCTCTTGATGCGAACGTCGACGTTTTGCGGGTAGCGTCCCTGCGCGAAGCCGAGTCGCAGCTCGTGCGCGAGGCGCGCATCCTCGGTGGCGAATAGTTCGCCGACCGGACGCCCGCGAAGGTCGACCTCGCTGTATCCGCTGATCACGCGAGCCCTCGGATTGGAAAAGAGGAGGTGCCCGTCGGCGTCGATGACCACGATGCCATCGGCCGCGCTCTCGAAGAAGTCGGCATAGCGCTGGAGTGTGCGGAGGCGGCGCTCGGCCTCGAAGCGGGCCACCGTGACTTGTTGGGTTTGATCGCGCAGCGATTGCATGACCCGCGCGTTGCGAAGCGCGATCGCCATGGCGTTCGAAACGGTCTTGCAAAGGTCGAGTTCCCGATCTCCGAAGATGAACGCGTGCCGCGCCCGTAGAAAAAGCACGCCCATGGGGCGCCCCTCGTAGAGGATCGGCAGGATGGCGAGAGAACTGAACGCGCTCTTGTGGCCTTCGTGGCGCACGATCTCGAGGAGCGGGTGAGTGGCGATATCGGGAATGAGCAGGGGCTCGCGGCTCGAAAGCACGCGCTGGATCTCTGGGTATTTCGTGAGCACAATGGGCAAATCGCGAAGCTGCTCGTCGTCGCTCGCCGCGACGACGTACCCCACTTCAGCGGCCTCGCGCACGAGGACGATGCTCACACGGTCGACCTTCGCTACTTGCGCGATGCGCTGCACGACCGTGAATAGGATTCCGCGAAAGTCGAGGTTCGAGGCAAGCGCTTGCGTGAGTTCGAGAACGACGCGCGCGTCTTGCTCCTTTCGTGCGAGGGCCTCGACGACCCCACGCAGTCGCAGCTGGCCCCGGATGCGGGCCACGAGTTCTACGGGCTTGAACGGCTTGCGGACGAAATCGTCCGCGCCCGCAGCGAAGGCCTTCGCGATCTCTTGATCCGCTTCGAGCGCGGTGAGGACTACGATGGGCAGATCGCGAGTCACGGCTCGCGACCGGAGCGCGCGGAGTACCTGGTAGCCGTCGGGAGCCGGCATCACCAGGTCGAGAAGAACGAGTGACGGATTGAGGGTGTCGATGTGCTGCAAGGCCTCCGCGCCGGAGCCGACGGCGACGTGGGGCAGCTCCGCGTG
>JBAULD010000164.1:0-6037 GCA_049578005.1 Polyangiaceae bacterium | reverse complement strand
CAGCCGGAGACTTCACCGCAGACGCGGCGACCGGACGCGGCTGAGCCTTCGGCGCGCTGGGTGCCGGGCGGACGCCGGTCTTCGGGCCGCTCTGCGGCGATGCCGCGGTTGCGGCGGCGGACGTGCCCTTCGAGAGCGTGGTCGCTTTGACCGCCGCCGGCTTCGCCGTCGAAAACGGTCCTGGTGCAGCCCCTTGAGCCATACAGATACGGTGCACTATTCCGTTGACACGTGCCAACGATTGGTGCCATCCATGGCAAGATCGCGGCGGTGGAGTATCCCGAAGTACGAGAAGCGGGGACGTTCGCTCAGCACCCGCCATGCCCGACATTCGGGAAAATCTTTCCCGGATTGAGGAGCTCCTTGGGATCGAATACGTGCTTGATCTCCCGCTGGAGCGCGATGAGCCCCGCGCTCTGCTCGAGTGGCAAGTACTGCGCTTTCGAAACTCCGATACCGTGCTCTCCGCTCAGCGTCCCGCCGAGGTCCACGGTCGACTGCATCAGCATGCCGATCGCGCGGTCGACCGAGGGCCGCTCCGCGTCGTCGTCCCAGAGGAAGTTGACGTGCATGTTGCCGTCTCCCGCGTGGCCGTACGTCAAATGGCGAACGCCGGTCGCCTCTCCGATTTCATCGGTGCGGGAGATCAGCTCGGCGAGCTTGGATCGGGGGACGACCACGTCCTCGCTCAGCTTGTGGCGGGCCAGCTTGCGGGTCGCGCGCGAAAGCATGCGTCGCGCCGCCCAAAGGCGATCCCGCTGGGCCGCATCTTGGGCCACGACCACGTCGACGGAGCCGGCGGCCGCAGAGGCCACCTCCCCCACGCGCAGCAGCGCAGCCTCGGACGCCTCGCCGTCCACTTCGATCAACAGCATCGCCCCCGCTCGCGGGTCGATCGCGACTCCGGTAGCCCGCACAGCGGCGAGCGTCGCAGAATCGAGCATCTCGAGGCACCGCGGCACGACGCCTGCCTCGATGATCGCCCCCACGGCCGCCGCCGCGGAGGCCACGTCGGCGAACAGGGCGAGCGCCGTCGCGACCAGTGGAGGCTTTGGCACGAGACGGAGGGTCGCCTCCGTGAACACAGCGAGCGTCCCCTCGCTTCCGACGAGGAGCGCCGTGAGATCGTAGCCAGTCACTCCCTTCACCGTGCGCTTGCCGACGCGAAGCGCTCGCCCGCCGACGAGATGCGCCTCGAGCCCAAGCACCCAATCACGGGTCACGCCGTATTTGAAGGCACGCGGCCCCCCCGCATTTTCCGCGAGGTTGCCTCCGAGCATACAGCTGTCGAGCGAGTTCGGGTCGGGAGCGTAGAAGAGTCCCTCGCGCTCGACGGCGGCGTGAAGATCGCCGGTCACGACGCCGGGCTCGACGACCGCGATCAAATTCGCGCGATCGATTTCCTTGATACGCGCGAGCCCGTGGGTCGCGAGGACGATTCCACCGGCCACGGGCACGGCACCGCCCGTGCGGCCGGTTCCGCCGGCGCGCGGTGTGACGGGAACGCCCCACTCGTCCGCGACGGCGAGGGTTGCGGCCACGTCCTCCCGCGAGGTCGCGAGGACCACCGCGTCCGGCAAGCGCCCTTCGACGTCGCTCTCGTCGCTCGCATAATTGGCGAGCGCGTCTGATCCGGTCATGACTTTGGAGGGTCCTAGGCGCCGCTCGAGGTCAATCTTGGCTCGATCGACGGATGAGCGGCCGGGAAGCCTGACTTCGGGTGCGCGGAGGAGCACGGCGGAAAGGGTAGCTCGGACGTCGGGGGCTAGCTCGCGCAGAGGACGACGCGAGCACGTGTGAGGGTCATTCCGAGCTCCGCCGTCGAAACATTCGTCGCTCCGTCGCGCGACCGAATCGCACGCTTTCCGATTAAGGTCGAGGAGAGGCGGACGTCCTTGGAGCTGTACCGTTCCGGGACGTCTCGCCCGATCCTCCGGGCGGTCGGCTCAAAGGGCCAAAGAACAAAGCCACCTGCTCGATTGGAAACGCCGCTCGAACCATTGGAAGAGAGGCATTCTCGACGAGAAAGGTGACGAAACCGATTGGACGCGACGCTCTTCCAAGGAGAAAAGTCGCGCGGACAATTGGAAGCGACACTTCGTCAATGAGAAAAGACGCTCCGGCAATCCAAAGCGACACCTCTTCAATTGAAGCGGGATCCCGACCGATTGGACCGGACGCTTTTCCAATCAGAAAAGGCGCGGGAGCACTTCAACGCGACGCTCTTCCGATCAGAAAAGGCGCGGGAGCACTTCAACGCGACGCTCTTCCAATCAGAAAAGGCGCGCCGACTCGCGTCACGATGAGGCGACTGTGCGCCCCCGGCACGCGATCCCCGCCCCCAGAACCATGGCCAGGAGTGTGAGCGCGGAGATGAGCCCGTGAGCGAGGCGCGGAGCGCCGTCGTATCGTTTCACCACGTCCGTAGCGCGCCTCCCACCCCGGCGCCGGCGGTGGTCCCCAGCGCGGCCTCACAGCCGGACGTCGACGTACACCTTTCGCCGCAGGTCCTTCAGCCACTGCTTTCGCGCGCGCTCGAGCGCGTCGAGCAGGGCCTGCTGCTCCATCTCGTTTTTCACCTGATCGAAAGGCGGTACGTGCGTTTCGCCGCCGTTCATCAAGATGACGATCGCGTCGTCGGAGCCAATGCGCACCGGGATCGGGTCCGAGACGGTGCCCGCCGGCGTGGCGCGCACGGCGTCCTGGATCGCGGGGAGCAACCCGGCGAATGGCTGCGGACCGCGCGACCCGCAGGCGTCGCGCGTCGACGTGTCGTCGCTGAACTGGGCGACCAGGGCGCAAAAGTCCGCGCCGAAGCGCGCCTTCTTGACGATGTCTTGCGCGAGCGACATTCGCGCCTCGACCTGCGCCTGCGTCCCCGGCGCCGGCACGCGCAGCGCGAGGGTGCGAACGTCGACGGGTTGCTTGTCTCTCAGCTCCTGGGTCCAGTGCTGATAGGCGGCGTGGGCGTCTTGATCGGTCACGCGCACCCGCGGCCGCACGCGAAGCTCGATGAGCTTTCCTTCGAGGATCTGGCGGCGTATTTCGTCGCGGAAGTCCTGGTCGGTCATCCCACGGCGATGAATCTCTTCGAGGACGTCTTGCGCCGTCACCGGTCGGCCTTGTTGCGACTGCGCCTGCGCCGCGATGTTCGAGATGCCCCGATCAATCTCCTCGGGTGTCACGTTGACGTGCGCTTTGTCCGCCTGCTGCTCCTCGAGACGGTCGTCGATCATCCGGTCGAGCAGCTCTTTGTACATCTCCTGTTCCTGGACGGAGATGACGTTCGCGTCGCGCGTCTGCATCCGGATCTGGACGCGCGTCGCGGCGGCTCGGTGCACGAGCTCGGTCCAGAGCAGCGGCCTTTCGCCGATTACGGCCACGACGCGCTCGACGATCACGGCGCGCGCGAGGCTCGCTCCGCCGACTAGCGCGGCTCCGCCGACCAACAGCGAAAGGGCGAGCTTGGGGAGTTTCAAGGCGCCGGCAAGCACAGGTGGTAGGCCGACGTGCCGCCTCAGCGCTTGCTGTACTGGAAGCGCTTGCGCGCGCCCGGCTGACCGTACTTCTTGCGCTCCTTCTTTCGAGCGTCGCGGGTGAGGAACCCGGCCCGCTTGAGCGCGCCCCGCTTCTCGGGGTCGAACGCACACAAGGCGCGGGAAATTCCGTGGCGCATCGCTTCCGCTTGCGCGTTTTTTCCGCCGCCGTGGCAGGTGGCCATCACGTCGAACTGGTCCTGAACCTCGATGAGCTCGAGGCCTTGTCGCAGGACCATACGGGAGGTCTCGCGCTCGAAGTACTCGTCGCACGGAAGGCCGTTGACGACGATATCGCCGGTGCCGGGCTTGAGCCACACGCGGGCGATGGCCGTCTTGCGCTTGCCGGTGGCGTAGGTTCGGTTGGAGGTCGTCGCGGTCGCCATGAGGAGCTTTCCGTTACTTGATGGGCAGCGGCTGCGGCTTCTGCGCAGCGTGGGGGTGATCCGGCGTCGGATAAACTTTGAGCTTGGTGAACATCTCGCGACCGAGAACGCCCTTGGGTAGCATCCCCTTCACCGCCTTTTCGAGAGGAAAGGTCGGATTGCGCGCGAGCAGGTGCCGGTAGCTCTCGGCTTGGAAGCCGCCCGGAATTCCCGAGTGGTGATAGTAGAACTTCTTGTCGAGCTTGTTGCCCGTGAGGAGGACCTTGTCGGCGTTGACGATCACGACGAAGTCGCCGGTGTCCTCGTGGGGAGTGTACTGAGGTTTGTGCTTTCCACGCAGTACCCGTGCCACTTCGCTGGCCAATCGCCCGAGCGGCTTGCCCGTCGCGTCCACCACCCACCAGGCGCGCGACGAAACCGCGTGCGCCTTGGTCATCACGAAGCTCCGCTGCGGGGACCGGTGACTGATGGGTTGGGATTCCGACGAGGCCATGGGGACGGGGACCTTTTTCAGCGCGGGGGGCGCGGGAAACTACGTGCCGTGGGGGCGGCTGTCAAGCTGACTAGCCGAGTCGGGCGGCGAGCCGCAGCGAGGTCGTCCGCCTTGCCCCGCTTGCCCGGCTCATCCGCGCAGTTATTTTTCTCCTCGAGAAAGGCTTTCATGGACCGCACAGCTTGAGGGGGGAGGCCTTCGGTCCCACGTTTCTCGTACGCTCGCGCGCTTGTGCGCTCCCTTCCTCGGACGCTTTGCACGCGCCAGCAGGGAAGCCCATGAACCGCCGTCCCCACTCCGATCCCGTCGACGACCTCACCGAGCCCTCCCGCGACACGAACCTTGGCAGCGGCACGGTGGCGCGGGCAGCCGTTCATCCCCCTGGAAGCGACGCCGACGAGTCGCTGCGCCGCGCCCGAGCCACCTTCCGGACACTCGTCGAAATATCGCCCGATTTCGTCGTCGTGCACCGAGAGGGCCGTGTTCTCTACGCGAACCCCGCCGTCGCCCGCGCGATGGGCCTCGGGTCCGGCGAGGAGCTCGCGGGGACGCCCTTCATCCAGCTTTTCCATGCCGACGACCGGGCGACTGCCGCCGAACGCTTTGCAACCTTGGACGCGAACGGTAGGGCCGGAATGTTCGGCCTGCGGTGGTGCCGCAAAGGGGGCGGCTATCGGACAACCGAGGCAGTTGGGGCGCGCTGCGATTTCGAGGGGACGGATGCAGTGATGCTCGTCGCGCGGGACGTTACCGATCGAGCGGCGTTCGAATACCAGCTCCTGCAGCGCGATCGAATGGCGGCGCTCGGAACCCTCTCGGCAGGGGTCGCGCACGAGATCAACAATCCGCTGACCTACCTGCTCGTCAACCTCGACCACGTGCTCCGGCGTTTGCGCGCCGCCAGCGCGAGCGATGATCCCATCGCCGCGCTCGCGAACGACGGTGGCAACGGAGCGCTGGCGGCGCTCGTGCAGTCGCTGCAGCACGCGGTCGACGGAGCGAACCGTGTACGGCAGATCGTGCGGGACCTGCTCACGTTTTCCCAGGGCAACGTGGAGCAACGCGGAATGACGGACGTGCGGGGGATCGTCGAGAGCGCGGTACAGATGGCATGGCACGAGATCCGGCACCGGGCGCGGCTCACCAAGAGACTGGGCGAGGTGCCTCCGGTCGACGCGAACGAGGGGCGACTCGGTCAGGTGTTTCTCAACCTCTTGGTGAACGCCGCGCAGGCAATCCCGGAAGGCAACGCCGACAAGCACGAGATCCGTGTGAGCACGCGAACCGACGAGAAGGGCAACGCGGTAGTCGAAGTGAGCGACACGGGATCGGGAATCGCGCCCGAGGATATGCCATGCATCTTCGACCCGTTCTTCACGACCAAAGGAGAACACGGAACGGGTTTGGGCCTGGCGATCTCACACGGAACGGTCCGTGGCTTGGGGGGAGATATCCAGGTTTCGAGCACTCCGGGCAAGGGGGCGACGTTTCGCGTGGTGCTTCCGCCGGCCAAGTCGTGGCGCGCGTCGACGGCGCCAGCGAGCGCTCAGCAGGCGGCGAGACTCGAGAGAGCGCGCCTCCTCATCGTCGACGACGAACGGCTCGTGGGTGAAGCGATAGAG
>JBAULD010000163.1:0-8488 GCA_049578005.1 Polyangiaceae bacterium | reverse complement strand
GCACTCCTCCTGCCGCGTTGAACCTCCGGCGACTGAGCTTCTTGGGCCCCCAGGAGGATGGGCGAACGGGTGTGCGGATTCTTGATGGCCCGAGTAGTCGGTTTAGGTCTCGTACTCGTCAGCATGGCGCTTTTCTGTCAATGACCGTTCCGGAATGCTTGTTCGGGCGGTCCTATGCGCAACTATCGCAGGCATCACGGCAGTGTGCGGGACGTCCTTTGGAATGCTGCTTTTGGTCACGGGGCGGATTCGCCAACGGTGCTGAAGCCTCGACCCGCCACCGCAACCTGGAAAATCGATTGAGCGAGTCCATTCCGCTCGGATGACCGACGTCTGGGTCGCGTTCACGCCTGTTCGCCGCCCATCATCGCGCTCCCGACCCTGCCGCGAACGGCCTTGCGGTGTCCGTCGATCCCACCCGTCGCCACTGGCCGTGGCGAACGTCGTCCGCACGGACCATGAAAATGACCTCCTCAGCCACGTTGGTCGCGTGGTCCGCGATGCGCTCCAGGTACTTTGCCACTCGGATTACGCGCAGTCCGGTAGGCACTTCGCCCGGGTGCTTGGACATATGCGCCGTCGTCGCAGAAATGATGGCCGCAAAACGATGGTCCACTGCATCGTCGCAACTGAGAACATGGTCAGCGCCGTGGTCGTCCCAGCGCACGAAAGCCTCGAGCGCACCATGCAGCATGTCGAGCGCGGCGACGGCCATCGAGGCGAGATCGCCACCGACGAGCTGCTTCGCGTCGCCGACCTCTTTGACTATCCGCTCTCCGATGTTGACCGCCTCGTCGCCGATGCGCTCGAGATCCGTGATGAGCCGCAGGGCCGTTGCCAAGAAGCGCAGATCGTCGGCGACGGGTTGCCGCAGCGCGAGAATGCGCAAGATAAGCGCATGAATCTCAACCTCGTCGCGGTCGATCTGCGTGTCGAGGGCATCCACGTCTCCGGCGATCTCGGGGGCTCCCCGGCAGAACGCGTCGAACGCCAGCCTGACGACTCGTTCACACCGAGCGCCCATCGCAAGCAGGTGAGCTTGGAGCTCGCGAAGCTCAGTCTCGAAGTCCCGGCTGCTGTGCGCAGATGCTGCCCTTGCCACGCCTGAAAGCATGACACGAACCTGCGGTCAGCAGCGAACGAGTGGCCGGTCGCCGCCATCCCCGATAAGCCCCTACCCCGGGCGGCTTCGCGCAAGATGTCAAGCTCGGCGCCGTCATACGCTCCTCAGTCGTGAGGATCGACGGCCATCCCACGTTGAATCGCCCAGAGGTAGGAGAAAAGCCAACCCAGTGGGACGAGCGACATTGGGGCAGTCAACCGCAACGACTAGATGCGCCCAAGGAGAGCCGTCGAAGCGGACTGCGCGGTGACGCCAGCCGGTCCCTGACGCCAAACGGTGTGTGCTCCCGCACTTCTCGCCCCGAACGCCTGCGCGGAATACGAGTCCATCGCGCGGCATCTGCCGTGATGTCGAGCTCCACGTCGAGAGCACGGGCGGCTCCGAGAGCGCCCACCGGCAACGGCGGCAGGCGAACGCTCCCGTCAGGCCCTTGCCTCAACCCCCGCCTGGGGCGTCGTACGCCGCATCGGAACCCGTCGCGGTCCCAGTATCGGCAGCCGCCTCAGGAGTAGCCGCCTGATCAAGGGCCGCGTCCGCTCCCGTGGGACTGGCACCTGCGTCGGGTACAGGCGGCATCATCGCCGGGCGGCGGCAGATCGTGATCCCCTTCGGCGCGTCCCCGCCGCCTCGACAGACCATGCCACCCGTACATTCCGAATCCGTCTGACAAACTTGGTCCGTGTTTGCCATCCCGCACGCAGGCTGGCAACGCGCGATGTCGTTCTGCTGGGCGCCCATCGCATAGGTCACACAGCAGATGCTCAGTGCCGCGCAGTTCGCCTGGCCCGTGCACGTGTAGCTGTCGTTCCCGTTGTTGTCGCAGGCAGTGAGGGCGGAGCACATCAGGCCGCCGCCGCCGCCCGAGCAGCAAACGTCCGGCGCGTTGCACGTCGCGGCTCCGCAAGTGATTGCCCCCGTCCCCTGCGAAGTGCCCGGCGGAATGAGAGGGGGCTCGCACACCGATATGCCTTGTGCCCCGCCGTTTCCACAGTAGCTCTGGCCGGCTGGGCATTCCGAATCCATCTGGCAAACTTGGGCGGTGTCTCCCGTGCCGCAGGAAGCCTGGCATGCGGCGACGTCGTTCGCCCCGTTGTGGCCATACGTTACACAGCAGATGAGGGGCGCAGTGCAATTCGTGTTGCCCGTGCACGTGTAACTGTCGTTTCCGCCGCCGTTGCAGGCGGCAATGCTGGAGCACACGGGACCGCCGCGGCCACCCGAGCAGCACACGTCCGGAGCCGTGCACGTCGCGCCTCCGCACGGGACCATGCCCGCGCCGGGCGTCGCGCCAACAGGAAGGATGGAGGGGCCGCCGCCGCTGCTTCCCCCGCTTCCACTCCCGCTGCTGCTTCCGCCGCTTCCGCTGCTGCTTCCCCCGCTTCCACTCCCGCTGCTCGAGCTGGAGCTCGCTCCGCCGCTGCTTGCGCTCGCCCCGGCGCCCGTTCCGCCGCCGGGCGTGCCCTGCGTTGTGCCGCCGCAGGCGGCGACGAAGCCGAGACCGAATAGACCGATAGCAAAACCGTGATTCATCGTGCCAGATCCTTCCTTACGTTCAAGGCAAACGCCCGCCACCGCGAACGCGCGGCCCGCGCCGCTCGAAGACCTGTCAATTCACATCCGCGAGACCAGACCGCCGTCACTGCAGAACCTGACCGCAAGTCCCGCCCTGGCAGGTCAGCGCGGAGCAGCACGCGGCCGAAGCCGTGCACTGGCCTCCCTGCGCAACGCAGGCAGCGGGCGGCGGGGGCGGTTTGGCGCCCACCTGCTGCGTCCATTGGGGCGTATGATTGTGGGTTGTGATGTCCTGGAAGGGCAGCCAGAACGCCACTCCCGACGGATCCGTTTGGCCGTTGAAGGCCTCGGTCAGATTGAGCGGTGCCATCCAGAGCTGGGGCTGCTGGCATCTCGGGTCGAAGAGTTGGCCGTGGTCCCCGTTCGGCCACTCCGGAGTGTCCGGCGGATAGCACTGGAACATCCCCGTCTTGTGATTTCGCACCCGAACGCCGTAGTCGCGCGTCGACGAAAACGTGACCCAAAGAAGCTTGGTTCCTCGGTTACTCTGGACGAAGGGCGTCCAGCGCGGCCACGAATTAGATGCCGGTACCGCGTTCGACGCAGGCGACCCATTCGCCTTTTCGAGATCGACGATCGGCTGACCGGCTACGCTCGACGTCAGCATCAGGCGCGCGTTGGGGTTTGAGTAACTGTCGTTTGGACAGGTTGCCGGGGGCACGGTGCCCGTGCAGTTGTCCACGGCGCCCACGCTCGTGTCGAGGGCAGCCCGGTCGAACAAGACGAGCGAGTTCTCCGGAGAATAACTCGGATAATAGTTGTTCTCTCCTTTGGATTGCAAAAATGCCGTGGGGCTCCCGAATACACTGTTACCCTGGTAAGGCATCGTATAGAGGCTTCCACCGAATATGTGGGCATCGTCCGTCTCGCCGCCCCAGTTTGCGTTTGCGCTGGGCACGACGTAAATGAGCGACTTACCGTCGCTCGACCAGTCCGGCATCGTTGGCCGCTGGCCCGCGCCTGCAGCCGTGACGGGGCCGACGAAGGCACCGGTCTGCGCGTTCCAGAGTGTAAAGGCGTTGGCGGCCGCCATCTGGGTGTCTGGCGTGCCATTCGACGTCACGTAGGTCGTGGCGAGCGGGCTGAGAGCACTGAACCCCGGCGGCTGTCCCGTGTCTTTTCCGGTGCCCCCGGCGATGATCGAGGGCGGAATCGTCGTCATGTTCAGCAGCTTGCCCGTCACATCGCCGTACGAGTCGTCCGAGTCGTCGTCGTCCGAATACACGACCATTTTCGAGCCATCGCGCGCTAGGGCGTGGCAGCCGTTGCAGGTCGCGTTGAGCGCCTGAGTCACGAGGGCCTCCGGGGAGCTATCCCCGAACGTTTTGGCCCATATGTCGCCGCCCGTTCCGTTCGAAGTGGCAGTCGATTTCCAGTAGTAGAGGGTCCCGAGCAAGTCCTCTTCGGCGAAGGACATGTGAACGGTGTTCGAGCTCGACGCGCAAGTCCCGTCGGTCGTTCCACGGACCATAACGCTCACGGGGTCGCCACCGCGGTTCGCCGCGGCGAGCGCGGCCCAGGAGGCGGGATCGACAATGAGCTCGCAGCCGCCCGAGGGCGCCGGTGGCTGCGCACTGTCGTTGGTTTGGACGGCACACTTGGAGACGATGCGCCAGTCTGTATTGGCGCTTTTGAAGTCGACCTCGAACTTGCTGAATGTCGATCCGTACGGCGTCCACTGAACGGAGATTTCATTCATGTTCGGGGGCACGAGGACGGTATCCGGCGGGTAGACGATCTGAATCGGGGGCGTTCCCTGGGAGCAGCTCGGCGCCGCAGACGAAGGAAACGTGCACGCGGGACAGTCGGCCGCGGTGGCCGAGCCCATCGCCGGCGTAGGCGTCGGGGTGGTCGTCCCGCCCGAAGACGCGCCGCCTCCGCCGCTCGCCGAGGCATCGGCGAAGACGAGAGCGCCGCCCCCGGAGCCACTTGCGCCTGGCGTACCCGAGCCCGACGCGCCGATAGTGGGACTCGAACTTCCCACGGGGCCCGATTCGAACGGGGCTCCTTGAGGCGCTTTGCCGCACGCCGCTACGCATGCCCCCGCGACTGCTAGTGAACCAACGCCACGACACAACAAAAACAGCATCCTCTTGGTCGTTCGCAACATCGAGTTCTCCTTTTCGTCGTACCCAAGTGCGGCGGATGGAAAGATGCGCTTGCTTGCGGGCGCTCCGACTGCGCGGAGCGCGACGCACCCATAACGAGCATGCACGCTTCAGTTCCCGTCGAAAGACGGGTAACGCCGGAAGCGGCTAGTCTCCGGCTGAGTTAGCCGTCTTTCTTCTTCTTTTTGCTCCCGCCGTCGTCGGTACCGTCGGACCCGCCGTTGGCGGAGTCGGCATTCGTGGTCGTCGTGGATGACGAGGGCGGACACGTGCCCCCAACGGCGTAACAGGTCCCGAACGGGACATTGCAGCAGTAAGTCGTGCCGGCGCCGACCGGACAGGTATTTTGGCAATCAAGATCACTCTTGCATGCGTTGCACGTCCAGATCACCGCGCCGTCCTGCGCGGTTCCATTGGGCACACTTCCGGTGTTCGATCCCGCTGGACTTGGACTGGTGTTTCCGGTTCCCCCGCTCGAGCTGGAGCTCGCTCCGCCGCTGCTTGCGCTCGCCCCGGCGCCTGTTCCGCCGCCGGGCGTGCCCTGCGTCGGGCCGCCGCTCGAATTGCCCGTACTGTCGACGGGAGCCACTGCTGCGGAATCGGCCCCTCCGCCCGAATCCACGTCGAACCATGTATTCGCCGTGGAGCCGCCGCACGCCACCACGAAGAGGAATGCAAACGAACAACGGACTCCACCCATGCCTTCAATTCGTGGCGGCGCTGCTCCACCCCGCGCCTCCTGAGTGCCCGCATGCGTCCGCTTCTTGGTACGCCCTTCCGGTTGCCCCGTGTTCGCGTGCTTCATGTCTATAGTAGTTAGTACCCGCTGGTGTCCGCAATCAGGCTCCGCTTTGTGCATTTTGTCGCTTGGTACCTGGAAGGAGGCAGCTATAGGGGGGTTTCGATCCGGAGCGGCTCGGAGACGCTGGTCCTCACAAACGGGACACTAATCGGGACGAGCTCATTCTCTGCCGTCATCGAGTGGGCAGAATGCAGCGCCCGTCGCCGGCGCACACCAGACTCGACCCAGGGCAACAATCGCTACCACCGCTTGCAGGCCCACAGCTTCCTCCGGCTCCGGAGCACGGAAGGCCAGCGATGCCCCCGTCGCCGGTCCGTGCCTTCGACGTCCAGATCGCCATGTGATTGTCAGTCCTCGGGTCCTGATACGGAATCCAGAACGCAACCCGGGACGGATCTCCCGCCTGCGGGGCATTCTCCAGGATAGGCGCCATCCACAGCTGCGGGTGCTGGCATAGTGGATCGACGATGTTTGTGTGTACGCTGCCGGGCCATTCGTACGAGTCGGCCGGGTAACACGGGTACATTCCGTCCTTGTGATTGAGGACGCGAAGGCCGTAATCTCGCGTAGAAGAGAACGTGATCCAAAATATCCGTTTTCCCTGGTACTTCTGGACGAAGGGTGCGAAGCGTGGGAATGAGTTCGAAAGTGCATCCTTGACTGTCGCCGAGGAACCGTTTGCGCTTTCGAGGTCGATTGGCGCGGCCCCCGGAGCGTTCGAGAGAAGCAGCAGACGGGCAGCCGGGTTCGCGTAGCTGTCGTTGGGGCAAATGGTTCTAGGCGCCACACCCACGCAACCGGTAAGCGCGCCTACGGTCGAATCGAGCGGCGCGCGGTCAAAGAGAACGTAGGACGCTGGCGCGTCGGGTGAGTAGCTCGGGTAGTAATTGTTCTCCCCTCGCGAGGCGAGGAGGACGGCGGGGGCGCCAAAAACTCCGGACCCTGCGTAGAGCACGCGGTAAAGGCTCCCCCCGAAGATGTGATCATCGTCGCGACGTTGCGCAGAGTCCCAGCTGCCGACCTGCGTCGGCTGGACGTAGACGATCGAGGAGCCGTCGACCGACCAGTCCGGCATGGTCGGCCGAGTGCCGGGCGCACCGAGCGGCACCGAGGCGACGAACTTCCCCTCGCCGTCCCAAAGCGAAAACCCATTGGCGGATACCGGGGCCGGATAGCTGGCCGACTCTGACTGTGGACAAGTGCCCGCCGACGCGGCTTCGCACGGCAGACCGTTCGAGGTTACGTACGAACTGCCCCCTGAAGCGATGGCAGTAAGTCCAGGAGGCTGATCGCGTGCAAGACCTACCGACGCGCCGTTGGGCCACGACGTCAAGTCTATGAAGCTTCCTTCCAGGCCTCCGTAGTCCGGATCCGTGTCGTCTACCGGATAGACGAGCATCCGCGAACCGTCGCGCGCCAAGGAATGGCATCCTGAGCAGAGCGGCTGGCCGAATGCTGGCGAAGTCACGTTCTGTTCGGGGATCGTGATATCGCCAAAGGTTTGAGCCCACACTTGGCCGGTTTGACCCAGCGCGCCCGTCTCGGACTTCCAATAAAAGTAGGTGCCGAGGATGTCGTCCTGCGCGATCGAGATGTGAATCGTGTCTTCAGAGGCGGATGCGCACGCACCGTCGGTCGTTCCGCGCACGGTGACGGCGATGGGGCCTCCCCCGCGATTCGCCGCTGCGAGCCGAGCCCACGAAGCGGGGTCGACGGAGATCTCGCACCCGCCAGACCCCGCCTCCTGCTGGTCGGTCGTCTGCGTGCCGCATGCGGTGACGATGCGCCAGTCGGTGAACGGTGCCTGCTCAGACTGCGCGAAGTCGACTTCGAATCGCGTGAAGCCGGCGCCGTAGGGGACCCATTGCACGCTGATGGTACCGAGGTTCGGTGGCAAAAGAGCCGTATCAGGCGGGTACACGACCTTGATTGAGGGCGCGGAGGCGCAAGCGGGAGCGGTCGATGCCGGAAATGCACAGGCCGGGCAATCCGGTGCGCTCACCGTTCCTATCGCCGCCACCGTCGAGGCGGCGTCGGTAGTGATCGCAGCGCTCGAAGCGTCTCCTGGTCCCGGATACTCCACCAAGCCCCCGCAGGCCCCCATCACAAGCGCCGCGAAGGCGGAGATCAAGACCCCGGTTCTCAATCCAAGGCCGCGCGAGGGTCTCATGGCCCGTGTGCGATGAGCACCGAGTTCTCCGAGACGACGAGCAGCGAGCCCGTCGGTGCCAACGCCACTGCGCTCGGCAGCGCGAGCTGAGCGGGAAGGATGCCCAACCGCACGCCAGGTGCATCGGCCGAGCCGATCACCGTCGTCACGGCGCCATCGCCGAGGTCCATGTGCCTCACGGCGTTGCTGTTCGTGTCCGACACAAAGAGGTCACCGAGGTCGTTCGCAGTGACGGCAAACGGGTGCGAAAAGTAGGCCATCTCGCCGACGCCGTCGGTATGCATAACTACGTTGGGGCTTCCCGCGATGGTGGACACGGCAGACGACGCCAGAGCAACCCTTCGAACCGTCGAGGCCTGATTGTCGGCCACGTAAAGATTGCCTCTGCCGTCCAGCCCCACTCCCGTCGGAGTGTTGAAGGCCGCTTTCGGACCGACCCCATCTTCGGTGCCAGGAGTGTCCACTTGGCCGGCGACGAGCGATATCTGTGCTTTCTGCAGATCGATTTCGACGACGACGTCGTCATCGGCGTCTGCGACGAAGAGGCGCGTGCCGTCGAGCGCCAAGCCTGACGGCCCATCCAAGCTCTCCGGGCCTAGATACGAGAGTGTAGTCACTGCGCCTTTTGCCAGATCGATCCGTCGGATGGCGCGGTTGAGTGTCTCGGCGACATAAAGCATTTGTGACGTCGTATCCAAGGCGAGCCCCAAAGG
>JBAULD010000162.1:0-2308 GCA_049578005.1 Polyangiaceae bacterium | reverse complement strand
ACCCTGAGCACGGAACGGCCACCGACACGCAGCGTCCCGCCCTTCAGGCGATGTACCGCAGCGGGATCAAGCTGCTCAAGCTTATCGCGGATCTTTTGGACCTTTCGAAGCTCGAGGAGTCTCGTCTTCGGTTGCGCATCGACGAGCACGACTTGGTGGAGTACCTCCGCGGACTTCTTGCGCAGGTTCGGCCGCTTGCCCAGCGAAAGGCGATCGCGCTTCACTTCGAGTCGAACGTCGAGCGCGCCATCGTTACGTGCGATCTGGAGCGAATCGAGCGCGTTTTTATCAACCTTTTGTCGAACGCTACGAAGTTCACGCCGAACAATGGGAACATCTGGCTCAATGTTCGTGACATCGAGGATCGTGTTATTATTTCGGTCAAGGACAACGGGATCGGATTTCCCGCCGACATGGCGAACCGAGTTTTCGAGCGCTTCTTTCAGGTCGACATGGCCGGAACGCGCAGGCACGGAGGGACCGGAATTGGGCTTGCTCTCGCGAAGGAGCTCGTGGAACTCCACGGTGGAAAAATTTCGGCTGAGAGCGCTCCCGGATTGGGGGCGACTTTTGCCGTTGAGCTTTTCAAAGGCCAGGACCACTTTCCCGAGAACGTGATCGATCGGCGCGCGCGCCAGCGAGACCTCGCGGCGGGCAAGCGCGAAGCCGATCGCGGGCTCAACGAGTGGACCTCACAGCTCGCCCAACGCGAAGATTTCCGACTCCTCGAGATCGACGAGGCCACCGAGCAGCGGGTGGTCGACCGCGACGTCGACGAGCACGACCGCGCCCACACCGTATTGGTGGTGGAGGACACTCCGGAAATCATCCGGGTCATCCACCTCGCACTGCACGACCACTTTCGCATTTTTGCGGCCGGAGACGGGAGGAAGGGGCTCGAGCTGGCGACGCGCGAGCTGCCGAGTCTCATCATCAGCGATCTCATGATGCCGGAGATCGACGGGCTCGAGCTCACCCGCAGGCTTCGGGCGAACCCTAAGACGCGGCACATTCCGATCGTGATGCTCACGGCGCGCTCCGATCTCGACGACCGAGTCGCCGGTCTGGACACGGGGGTCAACGCCTACCTCACGAAGCCCTTCTCGCCTCGCGAGCTTCTTTCCACGGTCCGTTCGCTTCTGGGTTCGCAAGACACCACGACGGATCTTCTCTTGAACCAGAAGATGGACTCGCTCGAAGTCGTCGCAGCGGCCCTTGCGCACGAGATCAACAACCCACTCAACTACGTGAAGAACGCGATGGTCGTCGTCGCGGATTACGTGCAGACGCTCACGCGGCTGGCGGAAGTCACGGACGCCCAGAAGACTGCCGACGTGGCGGCGCGATTGCGGAAGCTCTTCGATGTTGCCGAGTCCGGGATCAAGCGAATTGCAGCCACGGTCGAATTGATGCGCCGCTATAGTCGAGAGGGCTTCAGCCGCGAGCTCCAGCCGCACGACGTCTTTGCGGCGGCGAAGGACGTGGTCAATCTCATTCTACCGGCGATGGCCCGTGATATCCGCGTCGAAACGGCGTTCGAAGGAGACGGAGCGGCCGAATGCGTCCCCGAAGAGCTTCATCAAGTGCTGGCGGGTCTCGTCGAGAACGCGATGCAGGCGGTGGGCGAGGGGGTGGCAGGGCTCGTTCGCGTTCGAGGCTGGTCGGAAAACGGCTTCGTGATGGTTTCGGTCCAAGACAACGGGCCTGGAATCAAACCCGAGCACCGCTCGAAGGTCTTTGCGCCATTCTTCACGACCAAGGGACCCGGTGGAGGAACGGGAATGGGGCTCGCCATCGCACGCCGGGTCGTGATGGCACTGGGCGGTACGATTTCTCTGAAAAGCCAAGTGGGTCCGGGGAGCGGAACTGAGTTTACGGTGAAGATCCCCCGTACCCAGGCGCGAGACCGAGATCGACGACGCGAGGCGAGCGCGGCCGTTCGAATCGAGCACTCGGCTTAGCGTAACCCTCTCGTTTCGAACGCGTGGCTCTCGAGAGGATGGCTAGCGACACCTGTTCGCTCTCCAATATGGGTACGAAGAACACAAGGTCCCACGTCAATATCATCATGTCGACGCGCCGGCTCATGTGATAGGCTTTGAGCCGTCTCTAGCGCGGTAGCGTCAACAATGAAATGTCGCGTCCTCTACGTCGACGATGATGCCCCGAACCTCGTTGTATTCGAGGCCGCGTGCGGGAGCGAGTTCGACGTGCTCACGGCGGAGAGCGGCACAGCCGCCCTCGAGATCATGCGCCGACAAGAGGTGGCGATTCTCCTGACCGATCAGCGAATGCCTGGCACGTCCGG
>JBAULD010000161.1:0-2855 GCA_049578005.1 Polyangiaceae bacterium | reverse complement strand
CCTTTGGGGTCACGATTGAGCGACGGAGGTAGCGCGCCCGAGACCTGTCGGGCGCCTGTCGCTCATCTCGACCTTACCGCGGCTCGCCCCGTCGTCGTTGACGTCGGCGCAGCATCGCTCCCGCCCCCACGAGGCCGAGCGCCCAGGCCGCAGCGCCGGGGCTCGATCCGCCGCGCAATCCGACCGCGCAGCTGCTCGAATCCGTGGTGCACGGGTTGGCGCCTCCGTCGGCCGGGCTGGCGGCAGGACCCGAGGCCACGCTGTTCAAGGCTCCGGAGTCGAGCGATCCGCACTGCTGGAGAAAGCCGTAGATGGGCTGGGAGTTGCAAGTCGTCGCCGAGACCGGGCCGCTTATCGTCGTCCGCGACCCGCTCGGATCATAGATCGTGCAAATGCCGGCGATATCGTCGGGCGTGAGGGTGACGGAGCCCGCCTTGTAATAGGCGTACATGATGGCGCTGGAATCGCCGGAGTGCGCCAGACCGAGAAAGTGGCCCGCCTCGTGGGTCAAGATGCTCGCGAGGTCATAGCCGCCCTGGGGGACGGGCCCACTGGCCACGATGTGAAAATTGGCCGAGTTGATCTCGATGGCCGCGCCGAGGATTTCGCCGTTATCCAGATCGACGGTGAGAGTCGTGAAGCCGATCGCGTTTGCCGAGTCGCCGTACGGCCACGCGTCGTCCCGAAAGATGATCGGATTGTTGTGCGCCTGGGACGGCACCGAGTCGCACTGGACCGCCGGGAAAAGAGACGGGGTGATGCTCGGTGAACCGCCGCCGGGGCAGGGGGCGGTGGTCCAGGTGGCGAAGGCTTGCGTCGCGACGTTCGTGGCGTCGTTCAGCGTGACCCACTTGCTCGCTCCCTGCTGGAGGCTGAAGCTCACGCACTGGTTGCGCCAAAAGAGGGTCGGTAGACCAGTTGAGGCGCCGAAGCAGCCGGCGTCGGCAGGGTCGTACGCGACCGGCGGACTCGCATTGACTTCGCGGCAGAAGGCGTGCGCCTGCTCGGCACCGAGCACTGTTGTGAGTGCGGCCAAGAGCTTGAGTGCTCCCAGCCGCGTCGATTGCACACGTCCCATTTTCGGCTGGCTGCGTACCACGTTCTCGGGCTAGGGGGCACTCCACAATAAGCGGCGTACCCTCTCGCCCGCGTTACATTTGGGTGACGCCGCTCAGTTGAAGCAAGTCGGGCACTTGGCCGCCGCGGGCGGAGTCGCCGGCGCCGTGAGGCCGCAATTGAGGACCGCCAGGCCGACGCCGCCGCCGCTGTACGTCGTGTCGGTGAAGTGCGAGAGGACGGTCGTCGGGTCGGTCGAGCCGATGTCCGTGTCGATGATCGACGCGCAGACGCCGATCGCGGCGGCGGGCGACGAGAGGCACGTAGCGCCCGTGTGCGCGCCGCAGTAGCAGTTGCTGACGCTCGGGGGAGCCTGGCTGAGCGTGCACTCACTGGCGGGGTTCGCGCCGCTACTCGTGAGCGTGCACGTGAGCGCGTCGAGGCACGCCTGCGTAGCCGCGGCGGACGCGCCCGACACGTTGACGTTGTCGAACGGCGGTTGGTCGCCGGCACCGCTCGGGTCTCCGCACTCGGAGTTCGTGACCGCAATACCGGAGCCATTCCCTGTTGGACCAGGGCCACTGGCGCCCGAGCTGTCGAGGCACGCGTTCACGACGAGGCACGTGTAGCAGCTCCCGTTCGTGTTGATGCCGGGCCCCTGGCCGTTCTTCAGAATATCGTGGGCGACGATGATCGCTTCGGTGGGCGTGCAAACGCCGTTGGGGCTTGCCGCGCACTGCACGCTGTTCGCACCGCTCGTCGCGCAAGGCGCCGTGGTGCACGCCGTGACTGGACCGCCGGACCCCGTGCCCGTGTCGATCCCCGTGTCCGCAGTGCCCGAGTCGATCCCGGTGTCGGCCACGCCCGAGTCGATCCCGGTGTCGGCCGCGCCGGTGTCAACGCCGCCGGCGTCGACCGTGCTTGCGTCGACGACCGCGTCGCACCGGAGAATCACGGTGAGCGACCCGACGTTGGGGCACGATGCGCCCCCGTCCGATATCGCCGCGGTGACGGTGATGGTCTCCGTTCCCGCCGCATTGCACGTGAACGTGTTCGACGAGCCCGTGCTGCTCGCAAGCGCTCCGAAGCCGCCGCTGCCGCCCCAGGTGAGCGTTACGTCCGAGCTCTGGTAGCTCGGGTCGATGCCCGCCGCGGTCAAGCTGATCGTGTTTCCGACCGTCGTCTCGTTCGGCGATGCCGTGAGCGACGTCGCGGCCGCGCACGAGCTTCCGACGATGGTCGCGTTGAGCGAAGCATCGGCGGTCACGACGACGGTTCCCACGTTGACGTCGGGCGCGCTGACGCCCGCGTCGATGGTCTCCGAACAGGCGAGGGTCACCGCCACCGTGTTCGTTTGATCGGCCGTTACGCCGAAGGACGCCGGACCCGCCGAGCAACTATCCCCGTTGCTGTCGGTGGCGCTGAGCGAGAGCGAGTACCCGCCTGCGACGGGCAGGGTGAGCGAGAAGCCCACCGTTTGGCTGCCGCTGACGTCGACCGACCCGGTGATCGTCGAAAAGCCCGCGAGGGTCGCGTTCGTGACGGTGTACTGCACCGAGCTCAGGGTGATTCCTGGAGCGAGCTGGAGCTGCAGCGTCACGGTGCCGGTTTGCGACGAAGCGCCAGGCGCCCCTGCGCCCACGACGCCAGTGTTGTACCCCCCGTTCGAATTTCCTGTGAGACCGGGCCCGCTCTGTGAAGAACAGCCGAGCACCGACACCGCGCCGATGGCAAGGCCGAAAAGTACCGAATTGCGAATAATCTTCATGAGAATGTTCTCCCTACACCCAAGTCTGTAA
>JBAULD010000160.1:0-3888 GCA_049578005.1 Polyangiaceae bacterium | reverse complement strand
GGAACTTAGTCAGGAAGCTAACGGGGCCCGGAGTTTCAAACTCCGGGCCCTTTCAATTGGTGCGCCCGGCAGGGCGCACTTGCTAGACAGTGAACGTCGCTAACAACGAAGTGAGTCTGTTGACCGCCCGGCAGAGGGAAGGTCGAGCCGAAGGGCAACCGCGGCGCCGCGAGGCGACCGTGGGAAGGAAGCCCATGGCAAAGCGCTGGCCTGACAAACAGGAACCGCATACGAGGCGGACGCGTCGGGTAAGGAGTCCAATATCCCTGAAGCCCGAAGTCTGTACGGAAGGCGCGTACGTAGATGCGGCAGGCATAAGCGTGAAAGCAGGTGCGCATTACCCGGGGAGGCCTGGGGCCATGCCCATGAGGGCTATCGTCGCTGGAAGGCGGCGTGAGGTGGTTCCAGGAGTCAGCCGAGGCCATAGTAACCCGAATGATCAGAGGGTGAAGGGCCGAACCGAAAGAGGACGGTGGAAACCGAGCCCATGACACCGCGTGGGGAAGCAGAAGGGGGCGACGACAATCGCTCCGCCCGTACCATGGGAACCGACCGGAATGTCGGAAGTAGTGCGACGGGTGCAACAAGCGCAGCATCGGGCGAAAGTCACTGCACCGGGCAAGGAGAAGAGCTGATCGAGCAGATGATCGAACGCGGCAACCTGAACGCCGCGTGGAAGAGGGTCAAAAGCAACAAAGGAGCGGAAGGCGTGGACGGCCTCGACATCGAGGGGACGGCCGCGTTGATCCGACGGGAATGGGACGAGATCAAAGCGCGGCTGACTGCCGGGACTTACAAGCCCCGACCGGTCAGGCGTGTGGAAATCCCCAAGCCAAACGGGGGAACCCGCAAACTTGGAGTCCCGACGGTACTGGATCGGTTCATCCAGCAGGCAGCCCTTCAGGTGCTGTCGCCGCTGTTTGAACCAGGCTTCTCGGAGCATAGCTACGGGTTCAGACCCGGGCGCAGCGCGCACCAAGCGGTGCTTGCGGCACGGGACTACCAATGGGCCGGGAAGCGATGGGTGGTGGACTTGGACCTCGCGAGCTTCTTGGAACCATGTTCATACTGCCCCCTGGTTGATGGACGGCTGCTCGAAGAGGCCGGGAATTGAGTCGGGCACCTTGATCCTCAAGCCTTTGCGGCGGCCACGGTGAACGAGGACAGCCGGAAGCTCGCCGCGCTTTACACGTTGCATGACCGTCTGGCGGGTGACGCCCAGGAGTCGCGTGGCGTCGATCATAGGTACATAGCCTTCCGGAGTCGCTTCGGCGAAGCGCGCCCGCAGCGCATCGTCAACGCGAATCCGCCAGGGCGCTCCGGGAGTGATCTGCTCTCCGGCGATGAATCCCTCGCCGAGCCATCGGTGCAAGGTCGAGGGCGCGATTCCAAGCGTCTGCGCGGCGTCGGCAATCGTCAGGCACTCTCCGTTCGGCGTTTTTTTGATGGGCTCGAAGCGTGGAATCTTCCAATGGGTACGCAAGCTGCCGACGCGATTGGCGGTGAAAGGCAGGCCGTAGGCGGTTTTGCGACCTTGACGATTGAGAATGCCGGCGACGACGGCGTCGGAATAGTGCGCGGCGAGGCGGCGCAGCAGGGCGATTGTGTCCTCTTCGGTTCGGATGGTCGCGGGCCGGGACCGCGGCAACGGGACATCGATCTTGCTCACAATTCCACCGCGCCAACGCAGCGTCAGATGCGCCTTATACTCGGAGCGCTCGACGGCGATGGCCACTTCCTCCAGCAGCAGATGCAGCAGTTCCTTGCGATCTCGGTCTGTCGTCGTGGGCATGGACCAGGCAAGATTGAGGTCGCGGCCGAGAGAACGAATCTTGTCCCGCTGCTCGGGTGTGAGTGCGGGCGGCTGCGCATGCATACGCCGGTCGAGCTCGGTTTCCGCAGCTTTGACTTCGCGGAGGCTTTTTTCCCATTCCGCTTCCAAGCCGCGGGCGACGAGCCGGTTTTCCGGATCGACGGAACGATAGCGACGCTCGGCCCGCTGCGCCTGGTATCGGGCACGTTCGACGTCGTGCCGGCTCTGAGCGAGAGTTGCTTCGCGATCGGACTCGATCTGTTCGGTCGCCTTGATGGCGGCGTCAAAGGCCGCCGGCTCAAGGGCAGCGAGGAATGCGGCTGCGACTGCCGCGTCGATCTGGCATCCGCCGATGTTCAGGCAATACACGCCGCGGCCGTTGACGATGTCCTTGCCGGCGCAGTGGTAGCCGGGAGCCGAGAATCGGCCGCTATAGTGCACCCGAAGCGAGCGCCCGCAGTGCCCGCAGGTGGCGATGCCTTGGAGCAATGCCATGCCTTCCCTCACGGCGCCTCCGGCCTGATGCGGGCGAGGACGGATGTTTTTTCCGATCCGCTTTTGATTGGCTTCGAAAGTCTCCCAGTCGATGAAGCCCGGATGGTGGCCTCGAATGAAAACGGGCCACTCGGAGAGCGGCCGTTTCCGCATGCGTTTGCGGACTCGCCCGCTTTCATCCACGTACCGATCAGTTTTGGTTTTTCCGTAGACGTAGGCGCCAGCATATATCGGGTTCGCGAGGACTTGGCGGATCTTCGTATACGTGGGCACCACCCAATGGACACCTTCGAGAGTGCTCGATTGGAGCGGGAAGCGCAAGCCCTCCGAGCAAAACCAAAGCCAGACGCGACGGATCGAGCCCAACTCGGCGAAGCGGGCGAAAACTGTGCGGATCGCGGCGGCGACGGCCTCATCGGGATGGATGAGTACCTCGCCGTCAGCCTCGCCGTAGACGAAACCTACCGGCAGGCCGCGCCGGAGTTCGCCGCGCTCGGCCTTGTTGAGAATCCCTCCGTTGAGTCGCGCGCGCAGGACGTGCATTTCCGCCTCGGACATGGTGCCCTTGAGCCCCAGCACGAGGCGATCATTGAACATCCCGGGGTGGTAAATCCCGTCGGCGTCTCCGATCAGCGTATTGGTGACGCCGCACAGGTCGAGCAGGCGATACCAGTCGGCGTTGTTGCGGGCCAGGCGGGAGACTTCGAGTCCGAGCACAAGGCCAACATGGCCGAGTGCCACTTCGGCGGTCATCTGGGCGAAGCCCGTGCGGTCGGCCAGGCCCGATCCAGAAATGCCGAGATCCTTGTCGATGACCGTTACGTGCTCGCGAGGCCACCCGAGGCCGACGGCGCGTTCGACGAGTTGATACTGCCTGGCGGTCGACTCGCGGTTGTTCTCGACCTGGGTGGTGCTGGACTGGCGCACGTAGACGATCGCCTGACGGCGCTGATGTTCGGATGTAACCTTGCCGGCTTCGCTACTCATGACGGTTTTCCTTCTGTTCGGTTTTGGTCTCCAGCTCGACGACGGCTTGGGCGATCACGCGTGCGAGTCGCGCGACGACCTTCGCCTTCTGCTCTTCGTCAAGTACGTTCCATATGGGCGCCGCCCCGGCGGGCGGCGGGTCGTCGATCAACTTTAACTGCTGCATCATCGGCCTCCTTTGCGGCTTGGGTTTGCGACGCCGCGATGGCCGCGGCGTCCCTTCGATGCAGCAGAGCGTCGACAACCACGCGGGCCTTGAGCAACTGCGGACAGGAGGCGAGCGATGTCGGCTGAGCTTGCAATTTATCGGGCGTTGTCTGTTGTGGCGCACGTAAATCGGTCCAATCGGCAGGGACCAACGAGCGCGTACCGTCGGGTATCACGAGCAGCAGATAGAGTCGCCCGCGACGATGGCTCCAGCCGAGGACTTCGAGCGGCTGCCCCTCGTGCGGATGCCGCGGTCGCAGGATGGTTACGCGTTTCGGATAACCATCGAGGTGGTGGTGGGTATTATGGCGTGTCTTCCTTCGACACGATTCCTCACCCGGAATTGCTCAAATGCCTGGCTCGCCGCATCAGCGATGGCGCGATGC
>JBAULD010000159.1:0-4671 GCA_049578005.1 Polyangiaceae bacterium | reverse complement strand
GTGTTCAAGTGACTCGTCGACGGCCGGGCCTTCGAGCTCTTCCTCTTCGTCGGGAGGCGGGGGCGGGGCCGCGGGCGCCGGCGGGGAACCCGGCGCGACCGACACGAATGGTGGGACCGGCACCGGCCCTGCCACTTCCGGGGGCGGGTCCAGCTCGAGTTCCGGAGGAACCACCCCGGCAGGGACAAGCTCGGGTGGCGGGAGCGACACCGATACAGGAACCGGCACGGGAACGGGCAGCGGCGCCGCAGGCGGCAGCAGCTCGAGCTCGGGTAGCGCCTCCTCCAGCGGGTCGAGCAGCTCTTCGAGCGGCGGATCGGGAACTGGAACGGGAACTGGAACGGGTGCCGGCACCGGCGATGGCGGATCCAAGACTGGCCCTGGGGCGGGCGGCGGCGATGGCGGGTCGGCGGGATCCGGATGCGCCGGCAAATCATACAAGCTCTGCGAGGACTTCGAGACCGGGACCGTGGGCGCGCTTCCAACGGGATGGACGCAATACAAAGGATACGGCGCGGCATCTCCGCAGAACGTCGTCCTCGACAACTCGCAGGCCCACTCGGGAGCGATGTCGTTGAAGAGCGACGACCTAGGCAAGAGCGGAGCGGCCCGCGCTCAGAGGAGCCTTTCGGCTCTCGGAGCCACGGCGACCACGCATTGGGGGCGAATTTTCTATAAGGTGCAAACTCCGGTTTCCACGACGTTCCTCCATACGACGTTCGTGTCTCTGTTCGGGTCAGCCGGCGAGGACCGCATCGTCGATACCGTCAAGAGCGCAGGTGGCGGAATGCACCAGTGGCTCTACAACTTGCCCAGCGATCAGTGCAGCAAAGGCTCGGCCTACAACTGGACGTATGACTCCGCTTGGCACTGCGCGGAGTGGTACATCGACGTCAGCACGAACAGCTATCGGTTCTTCTCCGATTCGATGGAAGTGACGTCGATCGGGTTCACCGGGCAGACTTGCTCGATGATGTCGAACCCGTACCAGGACGTCATCGTGGGCGGCACCACGTACCAAGCGCCCACGGCCCCGTGGATCATGTGGTTCGACGACCTCGCGATAGACGATACCCAGATCGGCTGCCAGTAGGGGTGCGCCGTTCGGCGGGCCGCTCCGCCGGAAAAAACGTCCCCCGAATCGCGCTGGTCGAGCTCGGAACCGGGACGTTTTGTGCAATGCTCGGCGCCCCGATGGCGCCCCTTCGTTCTCTCGCAGCGGCTCTCTTTGCCGCGTCCGTCTCCCTCTCCTGCGGAACCGGCCCGACCGGCCGGGTAACGACCGCGAACAACACCCGAGGCGAGGACCCGTGGCTCGTAGGCGAGCGATGCACGCCCGACACGCCGGTCGACCCCACCCCTCGTATCGAAGTGCTCGCGGAAGGAAATGGCCCGCCGGTCACTACGGGCATGACCGTTCGCGTTCACTACGTGGCGAGCCTCCCCAACGGCACGATTCTGCACGACTCGCACGAAGGCTCTCTGCCGAGCGAGATCATCCTGGGCAGCACGAAAACGTTCTGCGGTTTCGAGCGGGCTTTGATCGGCATGCGTCCGGGGGAGCAGCGTCGCGCCCTTGTTCCGTGGTCTCTCGCGTTCGGTGAGAGCGGGAGGCCGCCCGAGATTCCGCCGCGCGCCGATCTCGTCCTCCTCATGGACCTCTATCTGCCGGCTGACGTCATCATCGAGCACGGGATGCCGCCCTCCAATCCGAGTGGGGGTGGCCCGCGGAGGCGTTGAGGAAGCGACGTCTTACGGAATACGCCTGCCCTGCGCCGCTTCCCACAGTCGATACCAATCGGCTCGATCCAAACGGATGCTCGTGGCCTTCGCGGCGGCGCGAATCCGTTCCACCTTGTTACTGCCGACGACCACCATCGGAGCCGCTGGCATGGCCATGATCCACGCGATGGCGAGCGCCTCGGGCGGCGCCTGATCATAGCGGAGCGAAATCTCGCGACAGGCCGCCCGAATGCGGGCCGCCGGTTCATCGCCCTCGCGAAAGAGCCTCCCTCCTCCGAGCGGTGACCAGGCCATCGGCCGAACGCGAAGCCGCTCGCACTGCTGGAGCGTCCCGTCGTTCATCGGGTCCATCCGAAAGAGCGACAGCTCGATTTGGTTGGTGACCAGCGGCGAAGAGAGACGACTCTGAAGTGTTTCGAATTGGGCCGCCGAATAATTCGATACGCCGGCGCTCCGGATCTTCCCGTCCCGCAGCAAACGCTCGAGCCCTGCCGCGGTCTCGTCCGCGGGCGTCAACCAGTCTGGGCGATGAACGAGAAGCAGGTCGAGATGGTCCGTCCCCAGGAGCCGGAGCGACTTCTCCGCGCTCTTCACGATCCGCTCCGCCGTCGCATCGTAGAATGCGACCGTGCGTTCCGGATGACGTGCGTCGGGCACGTAGATCCCGCATTTCGTGACGATTTGCACTTTCGTGCGCAGCCCGGGGCGAAGACGCAGCGCGGCGCCGAGGTGAGCTTCGACTTCGTACTTGCCGTAGACTTCGGCCGTATCGATCGTCGTGATCCCCGAGTCGACACACGCCTCGAGCCGAGCAGCGAGCGCTTGCGGAGCCGCGGCAGCCGGGTCGTCCAAGAGGCGCCAAGTCCCGCAAACGAGGCGCGAGAAGAGCGGCATTGCGGGGCCGGGGTCGTTTGCCATGTTTTATCCGTCTTTGTCCGGGGAAATAGGGGTAGCGAGCGAGGTCGCAAACCGGCGGCCCCATCGCCAGGGAAGCGCGCGGGCAAGCGTGAGCATGCGGGACAAGAGCGCCGCGGCGAGCGCGTCGAACGCCAGCGACACTAGCCTGGACAACCCGGACGCGGTAGTCACAGCGGTTTTTTTCACGTTTTCCCGAGCTTGATGGTGATACGCCGCCGCGACCGTTGCTTGTTCGAGTGCATGTGCGAGGTTAGGATGCGTTGTTTCCGAACGCACCAGGGGCGCCGCGAAAGCGATCCGGGGTGCCGAAGGAGGCAAGCGTCCCTACTCCCCAATTGTGAGAGAGACAGAAGCTCATGAATCAATTCGCCCATTCGCACCTCGCTGGTCTTTTGGTCGTACTCGGCGCCGGCGTTTGGACCGCCTGCAGTTCCCAACCCGCAGGCCAGTCGGTCAGCGGTCCGTCCGCGAGCGGATCGTCGTCGGGGTTCGAGAACAATTCGTCGTCGGGGGCCGGGTTGCCGAGCGGTTCAGGCGGGGCAGCGGGGAGCGGAGGGGACGTCGGCGGCGGCAACTCGTCTTCGGGGACGAGTTCGTCGACCGCCGGTGGATCGTCCAGCAGTGGTGCTGCGACTCCTCCGGCGAGCTCCGGCAGCACGGGCGGCAGCAGCTCTGGCAGCGCACCCCCGCCGAGTGGGAGCTCCAGCGGAGGTCTGGCCATGACGGGCAGTTCGAGCGGAGGCTCTCACGTGGGAGGAAGTTCGAGCGGCGGCACCGGGGCCGGTGGGCCGCCGGATGCGGGGCAAGTCGCCAGCGGCGGCGGGGACGCAAGCGTGGTGGTCCCGGCCGGTTGCACGCTCCCTTCGCCAGTCAGCTTCAAGACGGACATCCAGCCGTTCCTTGCCTCCTCTTGCGGCAAGGGAGGCAACGGCGGCAACGCAGGCAACGGGGGCTGCCATGTGCTCGACGCGACGTCCACGGTGGCGAGCGGCGGATATGACCACGCCTACGACTGGATCACGGGCACCGCCCACGCGTCCTCTTGCCCGGAAACGCCCACGCCTTTCCGGTTCCAAGTCGTGATGGCGGTCATCGCACAAGCAGACCCTTCGTCTTGTTCGAAGTGCGGAATCATGCCGCCGAGCGGCGGAACGGCGCTGACCGCGTGTCAGACTGCGACTCTACAGGCGTGGCTCAACGAGCCCCTGGTCACGCAAACGCACAGGAACGACGGCATTTCACCCACGACGCCGTACGCGATGCCGCCGTACAACTGAGACCGCGGCTGCGCGCACCCGGGGTCGCGGCCTCAAAGCGCCGCGGGCTCGGCGCAGCGTCCGTTGGTGCACGTGTACCCTTGCGCGGCCTCGCAACAGTCGGCGGCCTGGATGCACTTCTCGTAAAGATTCGAGCATCCCGCCGCTGTGGGCATGCACACGAGGGCCCCTCCGTCGGGCGGCTCCCGGCAAAAGCCGTCGCAGCACTCGTCACCCGTCGTGCAGGCGCTGCCGTCCGGCCTACACGGTTCGACCACCCAGTATCCCTTCATGTCGCCGGCTTCGAGCTCTTGACCCGGTAGATAGAACGCCGGGTGGCTCGGGTCTTTGCCCGCCGTAGGATTCTGGTCGATCGCCGCAACCCATAGCTTCTTCGTCACCGGATGGTCGATGGGTGAGTACGTATTGGTCTCGTAGGGATCGCCTTGGGCCACGTTTCCGTACGCGCGCCTCGTCGTGAAGACCACCCAATAGTAGCCGCCCGACGCGACCGGGTTCACCGTGGGCTCGTAATTGTAAATCGTATCGTTCGGGTGATTCGGAACGACGGGCAAGTAAGGAGTCATGCAGTCGGCGTCGAAACCGTTGAGCGCACAAAGGCGCTGCGGCGCGAACTTCGCCGGCACGCGCGCGTCGGCGATCATCAGCTCCGCGGTGCCGCCCTCGTAGGTGTTGAGCGGGGAGCCGCCACCGGAGGGCGTAATCGTGCTCTGAAAGACGACCGAGTTTCCAT
>JBAULD010000158.1:0-13670 GCA_049578005.1 Polyangiaceae bacterium | reverse complement strand
CTGGCGTACCTCGCGGCGCACGGCGTGCGCGACGTCGGGATGGCGGTCATCCTCCAGCGCGTCGTGGAAGCCCAGGCCGCGGGCGTGATGTTCACGCGCGCTCCCGACGGCCGAGCGCGCGGCGCGGGCGACGAAAGAATCGTCAACGTGGGGTTCGGCCTGGGAGCCCCGGTCGTCAACGGCGTGACCGCCCCGGACGTCCTCCGAATCGATGCGCGCGGCAGACTCGTCGGGTCCATCATCGCCCACAAGCCGCGCTCGACGATCGTCGGAAGTGGCGGCGTCACCGAGGTCGGCGTCGAGGACCCGGACCGGCCCGCGCTCTCCCGCGAACGGATCGGCGAGCTGGCCGAGATCGCGGCTCGTCTGGAGAAGCTGGAGGCCGTCGCGTGGGACGTCGAGTTCGCGTGCGATGCCGAGCGCACGTGGATCGTCCAGGCGAGGCCGGCGACAGGACGCGGCTTTCCCGACGGAGGCAACGCCGATACGGTCTGGAGCAGCGTCAACGTCGGCGAAGCGCTCCCGGGGGTCGCGACGCCATTCACCTGGTCGGTGGCCGGCGCATTCAGCGAGGCCGGCTTTCGTCGAGCGTTCGCCGCCCTCGGCTGCCGCGTGCCGAAGCACGCGCGGATCGTCGGCAACGTGCACGGGCGCTTCTATCTCAATTTGACCCAGTTAATGCGCATCGCGGCGCAAGTTCCCTTTCTGGATCCGCGTACGCTCGTCGAGCTCGCCGGGGGCTGGGGTGGCGACGAGCTCGCGACGCAAGTCGAAGACGTGAGCCGCCGTGGGTTTTACCTGCGGCTGCCCCTGACTGCGTCGCGCCTGCTCCGCGAGCAACTTCGACTCGATGATCACGTCAAGACCTTCGAAGCATTCGCCGAGAAGCAGTGGCGCGCGCAGAGCGCTCTCGACCTGGCGATCTTACCGGACGACGGCGTGGCGCGGCGCCTTCGCGATATCCAGGCGCTGCTCGAGCGCGCGGGTACCGTGATGCTCACGTGCGCTTCGAGCGCCCTTGGCTCGCACCTGGCGCTCAAGGCGATGCTCGAGCGCGTGGTGCCGCTGGATGGCGAACGGCTCGCGCAGTCGCTCACGAGCGGGATCCGCGACGTCGAGAGCGCCCGACCGGCGATCGGAATCATGCACGTCGCCGGGCTCGCGCGGCGTGAGCCGGAGGCCGGGGCGGCGATCGAGCGCGAGTCGACGGTCGGTCTGGACGCGATCCCAGAGGGGCCGACGCGGCGCGCCCTGCAGAGTTTCCTGGAGCTCTACGGCGATCGGGCCGTACGCGAAGCGGAGCTTTCGACGCCGCGTTGGAAGGAGGACCCTCGCCCCGTCCTTCGCATGCTGCGGGCCGCGGTTCGGACCGAGGCCCATCGAATGGAGGGGACCATCGCTCGGGCAAAGGCGACGGCCGACGGAGAGATGGCGAGGTTGATGCCGAAGCTCAACATCGTCGAGCAGACGATCTTGCGCCACCTGGTCGCGCGAGCGCAGCGCTCGGCTCGCCTGCGCGAGCGGATGCGCGCGTGGGTCACGCGCGTTCTCGGGATGCTGCGCGAAGCCGCGCTCGACGCCGATCGGCGACTCTTGCGCCGGGACGCGGAGCTCGGGGCCGACTGGCGCGCGGTCGTCGAGTCCGGTGGGGCGCTGGCCAGTGTCCGCGGAGTCTTCTTTCTAACCATCGACGAAGTCGTCGGGGCGCTGCGCGAACCGCAAGTCGAGCTGGCCGCTCTCGTTCGCTCGCGACGCGCCGAGCTGGCTCGGGATCGTGCGCGGCCCGATCCGCCGGCGACGTTCGTGGGGTCGCCGCCGCCCCTCGTGCTCCCGCCATGGGGCGGGGAAGTGATGCGAGGCCTCCCGGCGAGCGCTGGGGTCGTGGAAGGCCGGGCGCGCGTCCTCCTCCGCGAAGACGAAATGGACGCCCTCCAACCGGGGGAAATCCTGGTGGTCCACACGACGGACGTCGGATGGACGCCCCTCTTCCTCGTCGCCGCCGGCGTCGTGACCGAGCTCGGCGGACCGCTGTCGCACGCAGCCGTCGTCGCGCGCGAATTCGGCGTTCCGAGCGTCGTCAACGTGGCGGGGGCGACCCACGCGATTCGAACGGGCGACATGCTGCGCGTCGACGGCGACCGCGGCATGGTCGAACGGCTGCGGCGATAGACGCGGGGTCTCGACGGGAACGACCCCCACGTCGGGCTACCGCCCGCGCGTCAGCGCGTGTATCTGAAACTTCCCATGAGCCGCATCCATCGGTCGCTTCCCCCCAAGGGGACATCCATCGGCATCGCTTTTTCGGGAGGGCTCGACACGCGGACCGCCGTCGCGTGGATGTCGCGCCACGGCCTCGACGTCTACTCGTATACGGCGGACCTCGCGCAACCGGACGAAACCAACGTCGCAGACATTCCCCCCATCGCCACGCGCCACGGAGCCAAGTTCGCACGCCTGGTCGACTGCCGGGACGCGCTTGTCCACGAGGGCGTCGTCGCGGTGAAGTGCGGCGCCTTCCATCTTTCGACCGCGGGCAAGAAATACTTCAACACGACCCCGCTCGGCCGCGCGGTCACCACGACCGCGATCATCCGCGCGATGCGCGAAGACCAGGTGAATATCTTCTCCGACGGCAGCACGCACAAGGGAAACGATATCCAGCGGTTCTTCCGCTACGGAGTGCTCGTCAACCCCACGCTCGCCATCTACAAGCCGTGGCTCGACCCGGCGTTCATCGACGCGTTCGGCGGGCGCAAGGAGATGAGCGAGTACCTCGCGTCGATCGGTCTGCCCTATACGATGGCCACGGAGAAGGCCTATTCGACCGACGCGAACGTCCTCGGCGCGACCCACGAGGCCAAAGACCTCGAGCGGCTCGATCGCGACATGCGGATCGTCGCGCCCATCATGGGGGTTGCGTCGTGGCGGAGCGGCGCGACGGTGGAACCGGAGGAAGTGCAGATCGAGCTCGTGTCCGGTGTGCCGGTCGCCGTGAACGGGAAGCGGTACGCGTCGGTCTTCGAGACGTTTCGAGCCCTCAATGTCGCCGGTGGCCGTCACGGCCTCGGAATGAGCGACCAAATCGAAAACCGCGTCATCGACGCGAAGAGCCGCGGCGTCTACGAGGCCCCAGGCATGGCCCTCCTGCACATCGCCTACGAGCGACTGCTCAGCGCCGTCCACAACGAGAACACGACGGACCTTTACTTCACGCTCGGCCGGCGCCTCGGTCGGTTGCTCTACGAAGGGCGCTGGTACGACCCCGAAGCGCTCATCCTCAAGGAGGGGCTCACCCGTTGGGTGGCCACGGCCGTCACAGGCACCGTGACGCTCGAGCTGCGGCGGGGCGACGACTACACGATCCTCGATACGCGCGCGGTCCGAAGCGCGTACGACCCGGAAAAGCTCTCGATGGAAAAGACGGCGAGCGTGTTCACCCCCGAGGACCGCGTCGGGGCGCTCGAGATGCAGACCCTCGGCGTGACGGACAACCGCGAGCTCTTGCTCCACATGGCGAAGGTCCTCGGGCGCGGGAAGGTCGGCGACGTGGGCGAGCTCTTGCTGGGCGAGGCCGACGGGGATTCGTAGCCCGGGCAGCGTGGAGAACGCGCTCGATCTCGCCCGTCCCAACCGACGTCCGGACGCTCCCGCCGTCCCCGCGACGCCGCACGGCCCCTCCCGGCACGTCGGTCAGTCTCGCTTCACGAGTGTTCCGACACCTCGGTCGGTGAAGAGTTCCGCGATCACCGAGTGCGGCGTGCGTCCGTCGATGATGTGAACGCTCGCCACGCCCCCCTCGATCGCGCGCATGACGCTCTTGGTCTTGGCCACCATCCCGCCGGTGATGGTTCCGTTCGCGATCTTGCGCGCGAGCTCGTGCGCGCCGATCTCGCTGACGAGCTCCCCGTTTTCGAGAATGCCCGGGACGTCCGTGAGATAGATGAGCTTCTCCGCCCGGAGGGCGATCGCGATTTCCGCCGCCGCCGCGTCGGCGTTGATGTTGTACCCCTCGCCGTCTTCGCCGAGGCCCACTGGGGACACGACCGGCACGTACTTCTTCTCGAGCAGCACTTCGAGCAGCTCGTGGTTGACGTGCGTAATTTCGCCGACCATTCCGAGATCGCGCCCGCCTTCACCGGCGAGCTTGCGTGCGCGAAGGAGTCCAGCGTCCTTGCCCGACACGCCCACGGCGTGCGCGCTCGTCTGATTGAGCAACGACACGATCTCCGTGTTGATTTTCCCCGTCAACACCATCTCGACGACCTTGACGTCGTCGCGCCCCGTCACGCGCACGCCGTCGACGAACTCGCTCTTGGCGTGCCCGAGCTTTTCCATCGTGTGCGTGATCTCGGGGCCGCCCCCGTGCACGACGATGGGCAGGAGTCCCGCGCTCCGCAAGAGGTTGATGTCGTTCGCGAAGCTCGCTTTGAGTGAGTCCTTCACCATCGCGGCGCCGCCGTACTTCACGACGGCCCGCGTGTTCGTGAAGCGGCTGATGTAGCTGAGCGCCTCGACGAGCAGGGCACGCTTGAACCCCGGGCTGTAGTTCGTGAGTCGGTCGTCGCGCGCGACGGTCCCGTCCGGCGAAGGGTGGGTCAGACTGGTGTAGTCCGCGTTTATTTTGACGTAATCGTACGACAGGTCGCATCCCCACGCCGTCGCATGGGCGCTTCCCTCCACGAGGTGAACGTCGATCGTGACCTGCGGTTCGCGCATTTTGGCGCGCAGTACCGTCGGGTCGGCTCCGGTCGGCGTGCCGCGTGAGTACACGCACGTTCCCTGGACGTTCACCGACGCGAGCGTCGGATCGATGGGCCACTTGCGAGACCCGACGCGCGCGCCGATCGCCACGAGAACCCGCCCCCAGTTCGGGTCCGCCCCGAACATCGCGGTCTTGACCAGGCTCGAGCCCGCGACGGCGCGCGCGAGCTCGCGGGCCATTTCCACTTTCGGTGCCCCGACCACATTGACCAAGAGAAGCTTCGTGGCTCCGTCGCCGTCTTCGGCGACCTGACGCGCGAGCTCGACGCAAACGGCTTCGAGCGCATCGACGAGGAGAGCGAAATCAGGTGTCCCTTCGTCGATGATCGGGTTACCGGCCAGGCCATTGGCGAGCGCGAAGATCGCGTCGTTCGTGCTCATGTCGCCGTCGACGTCGACCATTTCGAAGCTCACGTGCATCGCGTTCGCGAGAGCGCTCTGCAGAGCCCGAGGCGTTACCGCCAGATCGGTGGTCACGAACGCGAGCACCGTCGCCAGCTCCGGCGCCATCATGCCGCTACCCTTCGCGAAGGCCGCGATCGATACTTCGTGCCCGCCGACATAGAGCGTTCGGCTCGCGAGCTTCGTTCGCGTGTCGGTCGTCATCACCGCTTCGGCGGCCAGTTCGATCGCCGCGCCCCGGGCCGCGGCGAGCTTGGGCGCGGCCGCGATCAGCTTTTGCATCGGAAGCGGCACGCCGATGATTCCGGTGGAAGCCGAGAGCACGCTGGAAGGGCCTACGCCGAGCGCCTCGGCGAACGCGGCGCAGAGGTCCTGCACGTCTCGCGCACCGTCGGGTCCGACGAGCGCGTTCGCGTTGCCGCTGTTGGCGACGATCGCGTGCACGCCGGTAGCCGGCAAACGCGCCGCAGCGTCGCGTACGGGGGCCGCGCGGGAGGCGTTGACGGTGAAGCACCCAGCGGCCACGCACGGTGCTTCACTGAATACGAGCGCGAGGTCTTTGCGCACCGCCTTGATGCCGCAGTTCATCCCTGCGTAACTGAAGCCTCGCGGCGTTTTCAACTCGCTCCTCCGGTCAAGGCGACACGCGCTGAAGGTGCTCGAGCCCCATCGCGTCGTGCCAGCCGTTCATCGCGTTGAGGTTCTGCACGGCCTGACCGGCCGCCCCCTTCAACAGATTGTCGATCGCCCCTATCGCGATCACCATCCCCGCGTCGGCGCTCGCTCCGACGTGCGCGAAGTTGGTGCCGACGACGCGCTTCAGCCAGACCTGCTCTGGCGCCATCGTCCGCACGAACACCGACTTCGCGTACGCGTCGGCCAGGCACTCGCCGACGCGCTTGGCCGTCGCTCCGGGGAGCGGCCGCGCGTAGCAGGTGGCGAGTAGCCCGCGGTTGATGGGGAGCAGGTGCGCCGTGAACGTGAGCTCGACCCCGGGAGCGATGCGCCGCAGCCCGCGCTCGATCTCGGGCGTGTGCTGGTGAGCGAACACCTTGTAAGCGCGCAGGTCGTCGTGCACCTCTGCGAACGAGTACGCGTCGCCGCTCTGCTTTCCTGCGCCGGTCACGCCGCTCTTGGCGTCGACCACGACCCCCTTGGGTTCGACGAGCCTCTCGCGAAGGAGGGGTGCGAGAGCGAGGAGCGCGGCCGTCGGATAACAGCCCGGATTGGCGACGATTGCGCCGGGGGGAGGAGCGCCGAAGAGCTCGGGAAGTCCATAGTGCGCACGGTCGAGCCAGCCCGGGGCGGTGTGCTCGAACCCGTACCATCGGGGGTAGGCGGACGGATCGAGCCGGAACGCGCCGGACAGGTCCACGACCTGCTTGCCACGCTCGGCGAACTCCGGGACCAGACGCATCGAGACGTCGGCGGCGGTCGCCAGGATCACGGCGTCGCACGCGTCGGCATGGTCGAGCGCCGTGGCGTTGGGGACGAAATGCGGATTCGAAACGGCGCCGTCCGCCCCTGGGAGACCGAGGTGTGCGACGACACTCTCGCCGGCGAGCTTGTCGCTCGTCGCGAAGGCGAGCCGGAGTCTTTCGTGCGTGGCCACAAGCCTCGCCGCCACGCCTCCGGAGTAGCCGGACGCGCCGACAATAGCGACTCGCAGCTTGGTCATGGTCGAAATGCGATCTACCGCAACTCGTCGAACGATGCAGCGTTTTGCAGCGACTCCGAGCCGTGGTCACTCACCTCTTGGCGGCGCTTGCGCCTGGCGACGGGTGCGCGCTACTCGAAGCAGACGCCGACCCCGCGGCCTCTTGTGCGGTTGGCCCGGACGACTTCGAGTTGAGGGCCCAGGCCAGTCCGACGAGGAGGAAGAGGACGACGCCGAGCACCGGAAGCCATGTCGGCGTCCTCGGCTCGTCGTCGAGCGGCGGTGTGGCGGCAGCGTGCGGGTCGCTCATTGCGGTGGGGGGGTGGTGTCGCCTTTGCGGGAGAAGCTGTCAAGAGTCGGCCCGGATCTTCCGGACCGGCGTTTGCACCCTCGGCGCGCTATGATTGCTGTCGTGAAGCGCTCGCTGCTCCTTTCGGCATCGGTCGCCCTGGCGGGTGTTGCGTTTTCGGTCCCCGCAACCGCGAATCCCCAGGCGCCGGAGACCCTTCCCGCCCTTCCAGGCTCGGACCCCCCTGCCGGCGGCCCCGTGGCAATCGGCCCGTCGACGGGCGGCCCCGTGGCAAGCGGCCCGGCGACAGGGGCTGCGGGACCTCCGCCCGTCCCGTCCCCGCAGCAACTGTATGAGCACGTCCGCCGCAGCGTCGTCGCTCTCGAGCGCAACGGTGTCCCGCTGGCGATCGGAACTGTGCTCGACGGCGACGGGAGAATCCTGACTTCGCTATCCGGGTTGGGCGGGGCCGACAGCGCCGATGTCCGCTATGCGGACGGGACGACGGTACGCGCCAAGATCGGCAACGGGGACAAGGGTACCGACTTGGCCCTCCTCGTTCCTCAGACCAACAAGTGGACCGAGGGGCTGTCTGCCAGCGAATCCGATCCCGTGGGAGCGCCGCTCCGTGCGATGTTGCCCGCCCACGGATACCCGCACCTTGGGCCTGCCGAGGCGGGAGTGAAGGGACACGTCGACGCTCACGCACGCGATGGCGCGCCGCTGCCATCGATGCTGGACGTCGATGTCAAAGGGCCGCTCGTCGCCGGGGCGCCTCTGCTCGACGGGGCGGGCAGCGTAGTCGGGGTCCTCGTGCGCGCCTGCAAGGGAGCGGCTGAGGGTTCTTCGGACGGGATTCAATGGGCCGCTTGGGGAGCGGCGCAGGAGGCGGCCAAGGCAGCGCCGGCGCCGTGCACGCCGGTGGTGGTGGGTGCGCCGGTATCGGCTATTCGCTCCTTTCTCGCGAAGACCCCCGCGACTGCAGTCGCGCCCGCGCCCTGGATCGGCATCCGCGCCGAGCCGGCTCAAAACAGTAACGTACGAGGCGTGCGAGTGGTCGCCGTCGCGCCTTCCGGCCCCGCGCAAAAGGCCGGAATTCGGTCGGACATCGACGTCATCGTCGCGGCGGACAGCCGCCCCATCGATTCGCCGGAAGCTCTGTCCGAAGCCATCGGAAAGCACTCGCCCGGTGAAACGGTCAAGCTCCTGGTCTTCGGCGATGGTAAGTTCCGCGAGGTCGCAGTCGTGCTGCGGGCCGCGCCGCAGTCCTAAACCCGGACTGTCCGCGAGCGGGTCCCGACCTGCCCGATCGAAGCTGGCCGCACGTCCTTTGCGACTAAACCTTGCACAGCGAGCGTGTCCTTGCGACGATCCCTCCCGCGCCGGGGGCGCCTAAACCCGCACGACCGAGAAAGGTAAGCCGTGGGAGGACCGCTCCGAATCGAGGTGGCCGGCGAGACGAACGTCGGCATGAAGCGCACGCACAACGAAGACAACTTCTCAATCATCGAGGAGAGCGGCCTCTACATGGTCGCGGACGGGATGGGGGGCCACGCGTCTGGCGAGATCGCCAGCAAGATGGCGGTCGACGCACTCCGCGAGTTCTTTGCGGCGACGGCGACGGACCCAGAGCGGACGTGGCCCTACAAGATGGACCGCGCCAAAGGCTACGAAGAGAACCGCCTCATCACGGGCATCAAGCTCGCGAACCTGCGCATTTACGAGAGCGCACAGCGCGACGCCAGGCAGCGCGGAATGGGCACGACGATCGTCGCGCTCTTCGCGGTCGAAGACGGAGTGTATCTGGCTCACGTGGGCGACTCGCGCGTGTATCGGATGCGTGAGGGACGCCTCGAGCAGCTGACCGAGGACCACTCGCTGCTGAACGACTACATCAAGATGAAGCGGCTGACGCCCGAGGAGATCGCCAACTTCCCGCACAAGAACGTGATTGTCCGGGCCCTCGGAATGAAAGACACGGTCAAGGTGGACACGCGCCTCGAGCAGCCGCGGGCAGGTGATGTCTATCTGCTTTGCTCCGACGGTCTGTCGGGCACCGTGCGCGACGCCGATATGTTGTCGATCCTGCTCGGCTCGAACGACCTGCGAACCGCGGCGTCGCGGCTCATCGCGAGGGGAAACGAGAACGGCGGGCCGGACAACATCACGGTGGTACTCGCCCGCTGGGTCCCCGGCTAATCAGAAGGGCCGCGCTTTTCGCCGATACCGGCGCGAGGCCGGCGTCGGCTCGCTGCGGCGTACGGTCGTACGCCTCGCTCGCCTCCTTGGCCTCGCTTGGGCTCGTCGAAAATCGCAGCCCTTCTACTCTCCGTTCGTCACGGGGTGCGCTTCGCCTCGCTTGGCTCGGTGATTTGCGCTTCGCCTCGCTTGGCTCGGCGAGAATCGGGCGGCGGCATTACGCTCTTCGGTTCGAGAGGAGTTACGGCGCATGGGCGTTCAAGCGGATCTCCAGGGGCCCGATCTCGAGAAGGATGGAGTGGAGGCGTCGGACCTTTCCGATGGCGTGCCGGTGGAGGGACACGTGGCGGGGGAAGCCGTGATTGTCGTCCGTCGCGGGTCCGACTTCTTTGCGATTGGCGCCCACTGCTCGCACTACGGCGGACCGCTCGCCGGAGGCCTCGTCAGCGGCGACATCGTCCTGTGCCCATGGCACCACGCTCGTTTCGACCTCCGCAGCGGAGAGGCCGTGGCCGCCCCGGCGCTCAATCCTGTCCCTTGCTGGAAGGTGGAATCGAAGGCAGGGCGCATCTTCGTGATCGGGAGAATCGACTCTCCGGCAAGAAAGCGTCTGCCGATCGTCGCGCCGAAGCGGGTGGTGGTCGTGGGCGCGGGAGCGGCCGGGGCGAGTGCCGTCGAGTCGCTGCGGCGAGAGGGGTACGACGGAGACATCACACTCGTCGGTCGGGACGAGTCGCTTCCGGTCGACCGGCCCAACCTATCGAAAGATTACCTCGCCGGCACCGCTCCCGAGGAGTGGATCCCCCTTCGTTCGAAAGAGTTCTACGCGGAGCAGCGGATCCGTCTCGAGCTCGGCGTCGAGGCACGCGCAATCGACACCAAGGCCAAGACGGTCGCGCTATCGGACGGCCGCGCACTCCCGTACGACGCGCTCCTTCTGGCGACGGGCGCCGATCCCGTCAGGCTCGCCGCTTCAGGGGCCGACCCGGATCGAGTGATGACGTTGCGTTCGCTGGCAGACAGCCGCGCAATCATCGCGCGGGCGTCCAGGGCCTCGCGCGCGGTCGTCGTCGGGGGCAGTTTCATCGCTCTCGAAGTCGCCGCGTCGCTGCGCGCCCGCGGTCTCGCCGTGGACGTCGTCGCGCCGGACGCCGTGCCGCTCGGTGCCGTGCTCGGGCCGGAGGTCGGCTCGTTCATCCGCGCCCTGCACGAGTCCAAGGGCGTCCGGTTTCATCTGGGAAGGGGGCCGACCGCGTTCGGCGTCGATGATGTCCTCCTCGACGACGGTTCTCGGCTGGCTTGCGATTTCGCCGTCGCCGGCGCCGGCGTCCGCCCGGTGGTCGATTTCGTCCGGGCTGCGGGGATTGGTGTCGACCAAGGCGTTCTGACGGACGAATACCTCGAGACCGACGTGCCGGGAGTCTTCGCGGCCGGGGACATCGCGCGGTATGCGACCTCCGACGGGAGGCGACGGCGTGTGGAGCACTGGGTCCACGCCGAGCGTCAGGGACAGGTCGCCGCCCAGAACATCTTGGGCCGGCGGCGCAAGTTCGCGTATGTGCCCTTCTTCTGGAGCGCGCACTACGACGTGACGATTTCTTACGTCGGATACGTCGAAAGATGGGACCGAGTGCAAGTCGCCGGCAGCCTGAACGATCGCGATGCGACGATTGCGTACCGCCAGGGGGGATTGATACGAGCCGTCGCGACGATCGGGCGCGATCGCGCGAGCCTGGCCGCCGAGGAGGCGATGGAGCGAAACGACAATCGAGCCCTCGAAGCGCTTCTCGCAAGCTAGGGGCGAACGACCTCTGCCGAGTCGAACCGATCGAGCCGGAGGGAGCGCTCGTCTCCCGTCTCTTCGTCCACACAGGTGAGGAGCGTCATTTCGGGCTGCATGAGCACCTGCTTCAGGCGCACGGTGCGAGATCCGGTGGATCCGTCCCCCCTTCGGTAGCGGACGCGAACAGGCAGCCCCGAAAACCACGCTTCCTCGATGGCGCGCCGGACGCGCGCAGGGCAGGTCGCGCGCGGGATGGCAGCGAACTTCAGCGCCTCTGCGTGGGCCAGTGCCTCGCGCTGGGCGCCGGCCGAAAGGGCGGCGCGCACCTTGTCGATTGCGCTCGCGAGGGTGTCCACGAACGGTACGAGGCGCGTTTCGGTCGCGAAGCGGCCGAGGACGACGAGGAGCGCCGCCTCGCGTGGGGTGAAGTTCACCGGGGGCAGCGTGTACGTTCGGTCGATCGCATAGCCGCCGCCCGGGCCGCGCTCTGCCTGGAGCGGGACCGATGCGTCCCGCAGCGCGTCGAGGTCGCGATAGATCGTCCGGACCGTGACGCCGAATCGGTCCGCCAGCTGCTCGGCCGTGACTCCGGTGCGGCGCGCACGCAAGTAGTCCGCGAGGGCAAAGAGGCGAGACTTCCGCGGCATTGAAGTCCAAATGCTGACACAATCATGACGCCGCCGCGATGCCGAAGAATCCGGCCCTCGAGGCGGCGTCCGCGGACGTAGCGGGTCACGTCGAACTATTGAGTCCGACTCGATTGCCTTCGGTGTCGACGACGATGGCGATGAAGCCGTCCGGGCCGATGGGCGTCTTCGGCAGCAGGAGCGTCGCGCCGGCCTTCGCCACGCGCGACAAGATCGCGTCGAGCTGCCCGTTCGCGTTCAAATAGACGAGGGTCCCTCCGCCCGCCGGACGCTTGGGATCCTGCACCAGCGCCCCACTGACGCCCGGTGGCTCGTAGGGAAACACTCCGTACGGCATCCCGCCGAAGACTTCTCGCTTCAGCTTCGCGCCGAGCAACCCCTCGTAGCAGGCCACCGCCCGATCGATGTCGTGAACCGGAATTTCGAACCAGTTGATTGCGTTCTTCATGGGAGTCTCTCCGTGTGACCGGAAGCGGCACCGCGCCGCCCTCGTCGATCGGATGGGTACCCTTCTGCGATGACAGGTTCTGTCAGGATTCTCGGGTTCGAGGATCGAGTCGGCTGGCGACGGCGTCGACGACGATGCTGCTCGCGACGATGAACGTGGACGTCACGACCACGCACGCGAGGAGGACCGGTGCGTCGCGATGCATCGTGGCTTTGACGCTGAGATCACCCAGCCCTGGCCAGCGAAACACCGTTTCGGTGACGACCGCTCCTCCCATCAGCGCGCCGAAGTCCAGCCCGACGGCGGTCGCGATGAGGACCAGAGCGTTGCGGAGCGCGTGGTAGACGACGACGCGCCAGGGCGACGCCCCCTTCGCGCGGGCGGTGCGGACCCAGTCTTGCCGCATGAAGACGATCATCTCGTCGCGCACGAGGCGCGTGTAGTAAGCCGCTCCGTACACGCCGAGCGTGATCGCGGGCAAAACGAGGCACTTGAGGTGCTCGCCGAGTGTTTGACCGAAGCCGTCGAGAGGCAGGCACCGCAGCTTGTAGGCGAGGACGTATTGGAGCGAGAGGGCAATGAGGAACGTCGGTGCGCTGATGCCCAAGAGGCTGACACCGACCAAGGCGCGGTCGAGCGAAGATCCGCGGCGCAAGGCGGCGACGACCCCGGTGCATAACCCGAAGAGGACCTGCACGAGCACCCCCGCGCTCGTCAGCGCGAGCGTTCGGGGGAGGCGCTCGGCGATGGCCGCGGCCACGGGTTGCCTCATTTGGTAACTCTTTCCGAAGTCGACGTGCACGGCGACGGGGCCGAGCGGCAAGACGACCAGGCAGCTCGCGTGAGCGGGGTCGCGATTCGGGTCGATCGCGCGCGGGCCGATGTGCACGAGCCGGCGCCAGAACTGCGCATATTGCACGATCGGCGGCCGGTTCAGTCCGAGCTGTTCGCGAATGCGGGTTACATCGGCCGGACGGGCCTGTGCGCCCGCCACGAGTCGCGCCGGGTCGCCCGGGAGCAGATTGTTGATGACGAACGCTATCGAAACGACCGCCCATACGACGAGCGCGCCGTGCGCCAGCCGCCGCGCGAGGCGATTCATCGACCCGTGCCGCCGGACGAGCCGGAGGCTCCGTCGGCTCGGTCGAGCCAGACCGTGCTGACGTCCATCGGCCAAACCGCGTGAGGCTTGAAACCGCGCACGTAGGGCTGCCGCACGTCGTAGAAATGGTACGCGAACGCAAACGCCCAAGGTGCTTCGTCGCAAAGAATGTCGTTGGCCTGCCGATAGAGAGCCCTCCGTTGGTCGGGGTTCCCTTCGCGGCGAGCGCGGGCCACGAGATCGTCGAAGCGTGGATTCGAATAAAACGCGGTATTGAAGCTCGATTCGGAGCCGATTGACTCCGTCGTGAAGAGCGGGTCGAAGAGGGAGCTCGGGTCTTGGTAGTCCATCTCCCAGTTCGCCTGCGACATCGCCGCTCCCC
>JBAULD010000157.1:0-4599 GCA_049578005.1 Polyangiaceae bacterium | reverse complement strand
CGCCTGGCGCGCGCGCCCGAGGCCGAGATACACGTTGGGCGGGGTCGTGCCCGACGCCTCGGCGGCGTCGCTCGCGGAGGCGCCAATCGGAAGGAGCGGCCTTCCGTCGGCCGGTGGGGTCAATCCGAGCATCGCACGGACGACCGCGGCGATCGCCGGTCGGCCCTTGCGGCGGCTTTCGGGCAGAAGCGCTTCGCACCATCCTTCGACCGTGCTCGGGTGGTCGCGCTCGTCCGCGGCGCGATGCTCCCGATCGAGGAGGTCGCGGAGGAGCTGGACCTCGAACGAGCCGCGCTTCGCGAGGGTCGTGACCTGGTCGGCCGGCGCGCCCGCGAGCAGCGCGCATGTACCGATGCCGGCGGTCGTGAGCGTGTCGACCACGGCCTCGGGGAGCGCAGGCGATGCGAGGGTGACGTTCTCACCGCGATAGCCCGGAAAGAAGACGGGGGTCTCGAGGTCACTGGAGCTCTGGAGCGCCCGCCACCGCGTGGAGAATGCGTGGATCTCGCGAACGACCTGGGCGCCGACGCCGCGTATGGCGGAGATCCGGTTGTCCGGAAGCTTGGCGAGATGACGCGCGCGGACGACACCTGCGCGATCCAGGGCGTTTCTTGCGCGAATGGAGAGCGGAAGCGTGGCGATGGGAGCGTCCGGGGAGATGCGACGGAGCTCGTCGTCGGTCGGAGGGGCTGGAGGCGGCGGCGGCTGTTCGGGGTGCGCGAGCTCCTGGGCGCGCTCTCTGGTCGCCTCGGGATGCGCGCTCGGCTCGGCGAAGCAAGCGATCCACGCGCGCCGCATCGCCGCCGCGGACTCGAAGCGGGCGCTCGCCTCACGTGCGAGGGCCTTCTCGAAGAAGCGGACGAGTCGATCGCGAATGCTCGCGTCGAAACGTTCGGCGGCCAAAGTGAGCTTGGCATCCGGATCGACGGAGCTGCCATACGGCCCGCCGTAGCTGGCGCGGACGCCGGTGAGCATCTCGTGCAGCGTGACGGCGGTGCTCCACCGATCGGCGGCGGCGTCCCAAGCTCCGCGCGTGCGCAGGAACGGGTCGCGGTAGGCGGCGGTCCCGGCGTCGAGCGGGGTGTCGTCGCCCGCGAGGGAGAAGTCGAACAGAGATAGATGGTTGGCCTTCTTCCCGGCGGAGCCGATCCCGAGATTGGCCGGCTTGATATCGCGATGGCCCACCCCCTCGTCCTCCAGGTACTCGACGGCGCTGAGCAGATCCTCGCCCCACCGGAGGGCGTAGTCGAGCGGCGTCGAGCCTTTCTGCTGCAGCTCCCGCTGGAGCGTCGTCGAGCCGGCGATCGTGAGAAGGAGGCAGGCGCGACCCGAGAGCTCAAGGTCGTCCACCTTCTCGACGATGCGCGCGTGCCGGAGACTCTCGAGGGTTCGCCCCTCTGCTCGAACGCGGTCGTCGTGCTCCGTCGAGAGGCTGACTTTGAGCGCGTACTCGGTTTCTTCTGGCAGACGCTTCACACGAAGCACGCGCGCGCTCGCGCCCTGACCGAGCACGCCTGCCACCTCCAGCCCTGCGCTCAGACGGTCCCCCTTGGTCGCCTGGAGTGGGTCCGCGAAGTTCAGCTTCGAAGCGGATTCGGGAGCGGTGGCGTACTCTTCGAGGAGCTCGACCCACTCGGCGGCGTCGTCGAAGCGTTGCGCCCAGGCGACGTTCGTGGCGTGCTTGATGACTTCGGCGATGTCCGCGGAGATGCGATCGTCGACGGCGCGCGGGTCGAGCGCGCTTTGCGCGCGAAGGCGCTCGTCGAGCGCGACGACGTCCGCGGCCGGCGCCTGCCCCGTGAGTACGAAGTACGCCACCGCACCGAGGCTGAAGATGTCGGCTTCCGCGCTCCGTACCGTTGGGTCTTCACGCAGCTCGGGGGCCTGGTACACGAGCATGGGCTGTGCCGTCCACGCCGAGACGTGCGCCGTCGGCTCCACGCGGTCCGTAGACGCCAGCTGGAAGTTGAACAGGCGAACTTCGAGCGCGCCACCTGGCGCCCGGCGGACGAGCGCCGCCTCGGGGTTCAGGCCGCCATGGCGGACCCCACGCCGGTGGCAGAAGGCCAAGGCGTGCCCGATCTGGCGGACGATGTCGACGCGCTCGCCCAGCGAGAGATCGTGGTTCTGACGGATGAAGGCATCGAGGCGCAGCCCGTCGAATGGATCGAAGAGAACGGTCGGTCCGAGCGGCGCGTCCTCGACATAATCGCTGAAACGGAGGATGCCGTCGTAGTCGCGCAGCTCGTGCAGGAGCTGGGCCTCGCGATCGGCCGCACGGCGTAGCGTCTGGCGACGTTCGACGCTTGTCTGCTGCGGCACGAGGTAGGTCCGCGCTCGCTTCTCGATCGTCCGATTCGCCCGGTGCGTGGCGATTCGATCCTGGTAGCCGCTCCCCTCTTCGAGGATAGCCCCGAGCTCGTACGAGCCCACGAACATCCGCCCCTTTCGCGGCCGCACCCCCGACTCCTCGATCGCACGGGTGAGATCGCGCACCACGGGATCTCGAATGGGTTCGCCGCGCCAATGGGGGTCGCGATTCGGGAACTCGTGGTGGGTGAGCGCGCGCTTGATCGTCGCGCGGGTCACGACCGCCGTGAGACCGTCGGCACGCAGCGAGAGCTTGGCGTCGTTGTTGCTGAGAAAGATCAACGGCTGCACCCAAGGCGCGCGCTCGCGCATCCGCCGCTGGAGAAGACCTCCGAGGACCTTCGCTTTCGTGTTCGCCAAGCGATACGGGCACTCGAGGTAACGCGGCGGTTCGCCAGGGAGCTCGCGGGACCAATCGACCGAGTCCCCCTTGTAGACGCCCGGGCCGCTCTTGATTTCGATGAGGTAGAGGGCCGAGTAGCCGAGCACGAGGAGGTCGATCTCGTAGAGGCGGCCCGTGGACGCTTCGAGGAGCTCGACAAGCTCCCAGGCGAGGAACGGGCTTTGGTTCGGGAGCTGCTCCTCGACGAACGCGATCGCCTCGCGCTCGTGGGCATATGGCGTATCGCCGCGGAGGGGGATTCGATGCGATGCAAGCGCCAAAAGCGGTCCCTCCCCAGGTTAGCTGCCCTCGACGACGGCGCGATCGGTCTGGTCTGCGTCGTCGGAAGCGAGCCGATGATCGAAGTGAGCGCTCGCCGGGAGCGACTCCGCCGCGGCGAAGAGTAAGGTGGGCTTGGCGCCGAGCAGCGCCGCAGCGAGAACCGCGAGCTGCCGGTGCGCGGGCGGCGTCGCTATACAGGTGACCTGATCGGCCCACGCGAGATCGCGTTCCTTCGCGAACGCCGCGGCCACCGACGCAATGGCGCTCGGACCCGCCAAGAGGAGGCGGGTATTCGCGGTCCGCTTCGGCACGTCGACTAAGCGGATCGGGATCCCGAGCGCCGTCGCACACGTCGAAATTGCGCTCGGGGCGTCCGTCGCCGGAGGCTCACCGAGAATGCGGCGCCATAGCGCGTCCGCGTCGGTGGGGGCGAGGCGCTGCCAGCTCGAGCCGAACGCATCATCCTCGCCGACTCCCCGGAGGCCGAAGGTAACGCGAGCTCCGAACGCACCCGGATACTCGACGTCGGCGTCGCGGAGGAGGATGTCGATCCGGTCGGCGGCGGTCAGATGCCCGCGGAAGGTGCGCCACATCGCGTCCGAGTCTGAACCGAAGCGGCGCCCCGTTGGCGAGCGGGCCTCGACGTACCGGAGGGCCCGGAGGGACGCCTCGTAGAAAGGTAGCGAAGACATGGGCCTAGGATGGAACGTACTCTGGGCGGCCCCATCAGGGAACGGGCTATTGGGCGGAAGCGACAGTGTCACCCCGAGCCCGATCGCAGAGCAGGGGTCAGTGCAAGCTTAGGACGCCTTCGCGCAGCGAATCGATCGTGGTCGACTCGCGTCGGTGCAGCATCCGGTGGCAGTTGGCACAAACCAGGGCAAGCTCCTCCAGTTTGGTCGTACCGCCTGCGGGCGCACGGTCGGCGAGGGACGTTCGATGATGCACCTCGATGAAGCCGTCGCCCAAGCCTGGATATTTCGCGGCAAAATCGAAGGCGCAAACTTCGCAGCGGAGGACGTCTCCGGCTTCCCGGATCTTTGCTGCGCGCAGCTCGCGACTTCGTTCCCGTGCCAGATGTGTCTTCAGGACTTGCCGTCCCTCCTCGAACTCTTCGAGGCTGTAGGTCCACCTGCTGGGGTGGCTGGCCGCTTCCACCAGGAACGACGGGGTCTCACATGGAACGTACGGCCGGATGTGCTTGGGCGAGATTGGCTTCTTGCCGACGAACGTCGTGAGGCCCGTCTTGCGATGGCGCCCCGGCAAAGCAAAGACCCCCTTCAACGAGAACGTGGTCTCGTCACCCACGCGAACGTCCGCCAGCGGCGCCCAGGCGAACAATACATCGCACTCTCGCGCGTCGGTGAACAGCACGACGACCTCGTCTCCCTCTTGGCGGGCCTCGTGGAAGGCATCCTCGATGCGCGTCCACTTGGTCTTCTCGGTGAGCGGAACGCCAGCTCGAAGTCTCGCGGGATGAATGATCGTGTAGACGGAGATCGGCGCGAGGTTCATGGTGAGACATTATCCGAAACCACACGAAGCGTTGGGCGGCGGCCGACTGA
>JBAULD010000156.1:0-5399 GCA_049578005.1 Polyangiaceae bacterium | reverse complement strand
GGTCAGGGGCTCGGCCGGACCATGCTGGCCGAGCTGGCGACGCTCGCGACGCCCGAGACGATTCTGCGTTGGTACCGTCGGATGATCGCGGCGAAGTACGATGGCTCGGACACGCGGCGCTCTCCGGGGAGACCTCCGACCGCCAGCGACGTGACGAAGCAGCTGCTGACGATGGCCCGCGAGAGCCCATCTTGGGGCTACATCCGCCTGCGCGGAGCGCTGCGCGATCTCGGCTTCGACGTGGCTCGCTCCACGATCCAGCGCATCTTGTGAGAGAACGGGATCGAGCCGGCCCCGCGCCGGGGCAAGACGCTTTCGTGGAGCACGTTCTTGCGGGCTCACTGGGGCGCGATCGCAGCGGCCGACTTCTTCAGCGTTGAGGTGTTGACGGTCGACGGGCTTGTTCGCCACTTCGTGTTCTTCGTCATCGATCTGAAAACTCGCCGGGTTCACGTCGCCGGCGTCTCGAACAGTCCCGACGGCGCATGGATGGCGCAGGTCGCTCGCAACCTCACGGATGCGGCACACGGCTTCCTGAAAGACGCGCGCCATCTGATCGTCGACAGGGACCCGCTGTACACCGCTCACTTCAAGGAGATCCTGGCATCGGCCAACGTGGAGCTGCTGCGCCTGCCGGCGCGAAGCCCGAACTTGAACGCCTACGCCGAGCGTTTCGTCGGGTCGATCAAGTCCGAGTGCCTGCGTCACATCGTGCCCATTGGCGAGCGGCATCTTCGAGCCGTCGTGCGTGAATACGTCGAGCACTATCACCACGAGCGCAATCACCAAGGCCTCGACAACGTCAGCCCGTTGCGTCTCGGGCAGACAGGCAAGGGAGCGATCCGACGCCACGAACGCCTCGGCGGGGTACTGGGCCACTATCGGCGGGAGGCCGCATAGCGCGGCCGATCCTGTTTTCGGACAGAAGCTGGAGCGACTTCTGGCGAAGCGAATGCACGCGGCGACGATCGAGGTCGACGGTGGTCACCTGGCGATGATTACGCACCCGCAGGAAATCACGGAGCTCATCTTGAACGCTGCCGGCCGCAGTGGATGACATTTTGGCGGCCGAGTGGGGCCGGCGCCACACCCGTATTGTCCGGAAACCCGTCGCCGTGCTTCTTGTCCGGAAACCCGTCGCCATGTTTCACGCAGCACGGCGATACGAGTTGAGGAGGCCGCCGAGGCGTGATCGAGTTTCGATGCCATCGAGCTTCCCATTGTCGTTGCTCGGCCAAGCGTTCGGCTGGATGATCCGGCCACCGATCCCTTGATGGTGGCGCTCGGTCAAGTAGTGCTCGCTGAATTCGCGGAGCAGGTGGCGCTCCCCAAAGATGGCGAAGTGGTTCAAGCACTCGGTACGGACCGTTCGGACGAACCGCTCCGCGTGGGCATTGCAGTTGGGGCTCTGCGCCGGAATAGGGAGACAGGCGACGCCGGCGGTCTTGAAGATCGCCGTCCACGCTTCGGTGAAAAACGGATCGCGATCGTGAATGAGGTAGGAGCCCTCACGCACAAAGCCGTTCTGGGTTGAGGAGATTGCGGGCTAACTGCTTCATCCACGCTCCGTCCGGTGCGATGCGGACCCCGGCGATCCGCACGGACGGCACGCAACTTGACGTGCATGACGAAGAACACCAGGGTGCGGACCATCCCGAAAAGGCTCAGGACCTCGACGCCAAAAAAGTCGCACGCGTAGAGCGTCTGGGGGTGACTTCGGAGAAACTGCTTCCAGGTCCGTGGCGACTGCGTTCGGGAGCCGGCTCGACCCCGGCTTCCGCCAAGATTTCGGCCACGGTCGTGCGGCCGATCTCGATCTTGAGCCCGCGCAGGGCATCGCGGATCTTCGTATAGCCCCAGCTCGGGGGTCGGATGCGAGCTTCAGGACCAGCCGCCGGATGTCGACGGCCTTCCGCGGACTGGCCGGGCTTGCGGTTCTTGGAACCGTCACACTTCTGCGCGGCAAGCTGTCGGAACCAGGCCAGAATCGTTTCCGGGCGTACGATCAGGCAGCTGGCTCGGCGCTCCTCGGGCGTGAGCTGCTTGCCCTTGCGTACAAGGCGTCGCCGCTGTTCGGGGGTGAAGCGGATCCGGGTCGTGCCGGTCGTCGCCCGCAACGACTCCTTGAGAACCAGGACCTCCTCCAGCAGGTAGTCGACCCGCCGGGCCATCCGCTAGTTGATCCCATGGGCAATCATGACGGTGAGGAAACGGAAGGTCAGCGGAAGCATCGGACGGCGTAAACAGTGCTCAGGCTCCGTCAGGATCTTCAAGCCTCCGAGTCGCCGCCGAGCCGTGGAGAATCCGGCGCGATATCTTTTCGCAGAACTTTTGTGACCACGCCCCCAACTTCGCTCTCTTTAGCATCGCCGTCACCGGCGAATCGCCTTGGCGGATCCGCTATCCTGACCGCAGGCCCGTCTTCACGATTTGTCGCGAGAACAAGCTGGTAATGACTTTTTCCCAACCACAGGCGCAGAAGAAGTCGATCGCGTACCCGGCGTCGCGATCCCCCGCTCCCACGATGAGTACGCGTGCACTGCCGCTCTCCGCATGGAGAGTTAGGGGCGCGCGCGGCAGGTCAACCCGTCGCCGAACCTCCCCGTCGAACGGCGAGCACCGAGAGGAACGCATTGGACTCACCGTTTCGTGTCGCCCACGAAGGCAAACGCCTCTCGCGTGAGGTCCACCCACGACGCCTCGGCGCTCGTCACCGCCAGCCACTGCTTCATCAAGCGTCCGTGTCCTGGATCGAAGGGCTTGCCGATCCTCGACGCGACCAGTTCGGCGACGCGCTCCTTGGGGAGCTTCACGACGAGCGTCCGCTGCGTGAACAGGACGAAGAGCTTGCCGTTCGCCTTCCCTTGGAGCCGAACCTCCGGTTGTCTTCGTCCCTCGCGCGCCCCTCAAAGTCCCGAACGACAGGCGCTTGACGGCGGTCCGCCCTCAGCGTGCGGAGCAGTTTGATCATGCGCCCATCGCCCACCGAGGAGCGGGGTGATTGTCCATCGGGAACCGCCGTCCTCGGATGGTCAGCCGGCTCGACTTTCCGCTCCGCCCGTTTCCGGCCCGATGGACCACCGCCTGTTCGCTCAGGAAGAGTCGCGACGAGCGTGATGCCCTTCTCCACCCAGCTCCGAAGGGCGGGCGCCGTCTTCAAACCCGCCGGAGCCACGTAGACCATGCCCTTGGAGGGCGTGCCCGTGAAGTCCATGCGGCGGGCGTGGGGAGCGCGCACCGCCTCCTCGAAGGCTTCCTTGCCAACGCGCACCATCAGGTCCTTGCCGACGATCCCGACGCACATATGGCCTCCAACGAGGAAGGCCAAGCCGCCGAACATCTTCCGTTCGGAAACGTCGGTCCTCTTGCCGAGGACCGCGCGTATTCGGTCCGCCAGTCGTTCGTCGTAGGCCATGTGCGGAAACCTATCGCTCGCGTTGGCGAGCCTCAAACGATCTTGATGCCCTGCGGCGGCTTTGGGCTCGCCGACCTTCTGGTAGAGCCAGACTTCGCATCCGCTGTGCCCCGCCTCTTCGACTAGTTGCGTCTCGGCGCGGCGCGTCAGCCCGAGGTGGTGTGCATGACCAAAATCCGACCCCGGACACGAAAAAAGCGGTTCGCGAATCTCGCTAACCGCCCGCTTTTACTTTGTTTTCTTTGTAGGCACGACTGGGTTCGAACCAGCGACCCCTACCGTGTCAAGGCAACGCTCATGTCGTTTCAAGACGTTACCAGTCGTTACGCACGAATCGTGTTGAACTGAAAACATCGAAAAAACAGGCCCCGAAGCGTTTCGCGCGCGTCCAGCTCGTTTCGCCCAACGGTCCCGCGATGGACAGCAAAGTGGACAGCATGGTGGACAGCATTGGTCCGGCCACCATCACCGAATAGGTAGGATGCGTACGCGCGCCAAGCGGTCGTCCACCGTGATCAGGGCGCCAGCGTCGAACGAGGCGGCGTGCTCGGTCAAGACGCGGATAACGATGCCGCCGACAGCCTCGGGCAAGACGTTCTGGGCGCGCAATTGCAGCACGCTCGGACCGAGAGCACGGGTCATTGCCAGCAAGGTTCCGAAGTCGAGGTCATGCGTGAACAAGAGGTATTCGTGCTGGCGCGCGTAGCGCATCAGCTCTTCGTCGGTGGCACGCGGGTCTCCGACGCTGGTCCAGTGCACGGCATCAATGCGGTTCGCGGCAAACACCTGCGCCCAGGCTGGCGGCAAGTTGACGTCGATCAGAACCTTCATCACTGCGAGAGAGGGAGCTCGACCTCTTCAGTCCGCCACGCGGCATACGCCAGCGCGGCGTTGATGTCATCACGCTCCAAGTAGGGATACGCAACCAAGATTTCCTCGGCGGTCTTTCCGGCCGCGAGCAAACCGACGATGGTACCGACGGTAACGCGCAACCCGCGAATACATGGACGACCGCCCATCACCTTCGTGTCGTGGGTAATTCTGGAGAGAACGTCCATGACCGAGCGTAGCACGTCAGCCCAGCGCAAGGCGTCGGCCGATGGCCGCACCTCGCAGCGCGGAGAGACTTGCACATCCCGGGAATGATGTCTCGCCACCTTGACTGCCGGGGAGCGAGCACGCCGTCTCCATATAGGTGGTCGACCAATTTGTGTGGAGGCCCTGCTGCACAGCCGCTCTCGAAGATCACGTGCCGCGGGAGCCTGCTGTTCCTTCCATCCACCCCGCGTCACCGCTTCGTTTCGTGCCAGGGCGTCCGATGCGGGCGCCTGGAGCGGAATCGGTGAAATACGGCGTCTCGTGCGCGACTCTTTCTCGCAGAACTCGATGATGCTGACGGTTGGGATCTCCGCGTCGGCTTCCCGGCGGGAGCTGCTGACAGTAACCGATGCACGAATAGACGGTATGGCGCGCCGGGGTGAAGGCGCGCATCTTCGCGTGCGTGGACGGCGGTCGTTCAGTCCGACGAGGGCTGCTCTTTCGGGGGCGGCGGCGGCACAGTGATGTGCCCGAGGGGCAGCTCGAGCTCCTTGGGGGAGAGTCGCACGCGGGTGGGGCGCCAGTACTTCGGGGCGAGCTCGAGGTACCGGTCACGCGGCCAGTAGGGCACGATGCGGATGATCTCGGAGAGGTACAGCTCCGGGTCGAGTCCGTGGAGCTTGCAGGAGGCGACGAGCGACAGGATGTTTCCGGCGGCACCGGCGTGGTCGTCGGAGCCATAGAACAACCATGCTCGACGACCGACGGCCACGGCTCTCAATTCGCGCTCGGCGGCGTTGTTCTCCATGCGGAGCCTGCCGTCGTCGAGAAAGCGCCGGAGCGCCTTCTCGTGGCGAACGGAGTATCCAAGAGCAGTTGCGACGAGCCCGCGCTCGGGGCGCTTGTCGTACTCGGCCCGCGCCCAGGTGAAGAAGGCATCGACGAG
>JBAULD010000155.1:0-5854 GCA_049578005.1 Polyangiaceae bacterium | reverse complement strand
GCGAACAGGCGCTCGCGATGCTCGAGGAGACCGCAGCCAAACTGCCGCGCGATCTTCGAGAGGTCTTCTGGAACGATCCGCGGCGCCGCACGCTGAGGCAGGCCCACACCGGAACGGTCGTGGCCCCCGTGTTTTCGCAGCTCGGTCCCAGCGGGACCACTCGCTCCTCGCTCGGGACGGCCTCCCAGCACGCTGCCACGGAGGACCGCCTGGCGCGCATCCTCGAGATCACCCGGGAGCTCGCGAGTGAGCACGACGTACCCCGCCTCCTTCTCCGTGTCACCGATCACGCGGTCGCTCTCCTCGGTGCGGAGCGCGGCTTCGTCGTGTTGACGAACGAGCGTGGCGAGCTCGAAGCGCATGCTGCGCGAGGTCGCGCGGGCGAGGACGACCCCCACGCCAAGTTCTCTCGCTCGGTCGCCGAACGCGTCGTCGCGCGCGGCGAACCCGTCGTGACGATAAGCGCGCGCGACGACGAGCGCCTCGCGGAGGCGGTCAGCGTGCACCAGCTGATGATTCAATCGATCGCGTGCGTCCCGATTCGCGGAGCGCCGCCGCTCGGACGCACCATCGGTGCGCTCTACGTCGAGACCCGCCTGCGCCCCGGCGTACGCTTCGAGCGGGAGCTTCCGACGCTCTCGGCGTTCGCCGATCAAGCCGCCATCGCGATCGAGAACGCGCGTTTGCTCGCCGAGAACCGCGAACGCGCCGACCAGCTCGCGCGCGCCAACGGCGACCTTGCCGCCGCGCACGCCGAACTCGCTCGTCTGCTCGGCAAGCGCACCGAGCAGCTCGCCGAGGCCAGGCGCGACCTGAAGCAGGTCCGCGCCGAGCTCCGCAGCCATTTCGGATACGCGGGGCTCATCGGCACGAGCGCTGCGATGCGCCGGGTGTACGCGCTGATCGAGCGCCTGAAAGATACCGACGTGCCGGTGCTGGTCACCGGCGAAAGCGGTACGGGAAAAGAGATGGTGGCGCGCGCCATCCATCAGGCCGGACCCCGCGCCAAGAGGCCGTTCGTGGGAGTCAACTGCGCCGCCATTCCAGCGAACCTGCTCGAATCAGAGCTCTTCGGCAGCGTCCGCGGCGCTTTCACCGGCGCCGATAGGGACCGGCCCGGTCTCTTTCAGGAGGCGAGCGGGGGGACGCTTTTGCTCGACGAAATTGGCGAGATGCCGCTCAAGATGCAATCGGGGATTCTCCGTGCCCTCCAAGAGAAGTGCGTGCGTCCGGTCGGTGGGACGAAAGAAGAAGCCGTCGACGTTCGCGTCATCGCTGCCACCAATCGGGACCTGACACAAATGGTCGCGGCGCGGGCCTTTCGAGAAGATCTGTACTATCGACTGCACGTCGTGGAGGTGCACGTCCCGCCCCTCCGTGATCGCGTCGAAGACATCCCGCCGCTCATGGACCACCTCCTTTCGCTCTTCGCGGCCCGATACCGGCGCGAACGAAGGGCGTTCTCGCGAGAGGCAGTCCGAAAAATATGTGCCTATCCGTGGCCCGGAAACGTGCGCCAGCTCGAGCATGCGCTGCTCAGCGCGTGGCTGATGAGCGAGCGAGCCGAGATCGAAGCCGATGACGTCGAGCTGCCGACGCCCCCTGCGCCGGCACGTCTCGCCTCGAAGTCGACGGGGGGCCGCGCCCCCCCCTCTTCGCGCCATCAGTCTGCCAAATCACGAGCGGGGAGCACTTCGGAGTTCAAGTCGGCCGAGCGCGAACGGATACTGGGGGCGCTGACGGCATGCAATTGGAATCGCGCTCAGGCGGCCAAGATGATCGGCGTCCCGAGGCGAACCTTCTATCGTCGATTGAGGGAATTCGGGATTCTGTGAGTCTATGACGGCCAGCCGTGCCGAATGGCATGGCGGATGCCCCCCAAAAGACCGAAATGGCGCAGCCTCCGGACAGTCAGCACGACGAAGATCAAATCGACGAGGCGACGGCCGAGTCGTTTCCCGCCAGCGATGCGCCGGCGTGGACCGCGACGCACGCGGGGCTGCCTTCTCATCCACCGTGGACGGTCGAACATGGCCGCGAGCTGCGCGCCAGCCTGCGTGTGGACCTCGAGCGTTTGGTTCAGGCGTCTCGCACCGATGACGCAAGGCGACGGACTGCCCTGGAAGACGCGGTCACTCGCTCGATGCTCGATGCTGGGAGGGCGGTCGTCCGGTCGCCCATCGACCACACGCTTCGGGCGCACAACGTCGAGACCGAGTTCGTCGGCGCTTCGCGGGACGCGCCGAGCGTCATCGTTGGCGCCCGCTACGACGCGTATGACCCGAGCGGGGCGATCGTTGCGCTCGCGGTCCTCCGCGCACTGTCCGGCGAGCGCTTGTATCGCTCCCTACATTTCGTCGCGTTCGCGGAGCTTGGTGGGAGTGACCGCTACGTCGAACGGTTGCGCCGCGAGGGTAAGCGCGTGCACGCGATGCTGTCGTTTGCTCGAATGGATCTCGCCCCCGAAGGGGGAGGCCTCGTGTTCTCGAGCGACCTGCGTTCAAGGCGGATCGCCTTCGCGGCCCGCGCCGCGTTTCGGGCGTCTTCGCGCGTCCGGGCGCGAGCGCTCGTTTTGCCTTCGTGGATTCCCGGAGTGGCCTCGTCCGACGAAGTTTCGTTCAGTCGGCGGGGATGGCCAGGCGTGATGGTGACCGATCGGTCGCGATGGCTCTCGACGAGGCCGGGGCCTTCGGAGCCGAACGTGGACGGGATGGCGGCGGCCGTTCCGGGATTGGTGGCGGTGCTCATGCGTCTCGCCGGCGCTCGAGGCTGAGCGACCCTCGGCATCGCTGGTGCTGTGTCTTGGCGGCATGGACGCGACCCAAACGGAAACGTCATGGATTGCTGAAGCCGTGCGCCGCAGAGAGGCAGACCTCGCCGACGCGTGCGCAACGGCCGCGGTGTACATTCGCGACGCGCGCGTGGCAGGACGGTTGGCCGAACTCGTCTACGAGCACCTACGCCACGCGCGCTCCAGCTTCGAGTGCTCGAGCGCATGTTCGTTCCCGGTCGACACCGCGACCCTTCGCGCTCGGGTGCATCGACCGTACGCGCTGTCGGACGCACAGCTCGAGGCGGCGGTAGACGGAGCACTCGCCGGCGCAATTGCGCGCGCACATGCCGAGATTGCTCTATTCATCGACGACGCCTGCGCTTCGCTCTTGGTCGCCCCGATAGAGCGTGAGCAGCTCCTTCGGGTCGCATTCTGCACCGCGGCGATGGGGCAATCGGTGGCCGAGCACCCTTCGCTCAGGGTTTGAAGACGTACAGGTGACCCGGGGCCGCTGTCGCGACGACGATGCGTCCCCCCGCGTCGATCGGTGAATTGAAATGGTGCATTCCACCCAACATCACGTCTGTTCCCGAGTAGACCGTCGTCCCCGTATCGCCGTCATAGCCGTAGAGCTGTGTGCCGGCGTCCCAAACGATGAAGTCGCCGTTTGCGGCTTTCGTGACGATCGGTGAACCGAGGCCCGTGTCCGACGTGCACCAAACGACCTGAGGGGTGGGGGGGCTTCCGGTCAGCTTCGCTACGCCGATGCTCTTGGGCGCGCCGCCGGTCGGACAGCCGGTCCCGGCCGGTCCGCTGTTGATGCGATAGGCCACGTACGTCCCCTCGCTCGTCGTATAGGCCGTCGGGGCGCCATTGAGCGCGCCCTTGCCTCCCGCGTTCTGGGGCCCGACGGCGGACCGCGACAATTCCGCCCCCATTCCGCCGAGGTTGTCCCGATCGAGCACGTAGAGGTAGCCGTCCTTTCCGGGCACGACCACGAGATGGTGCACTTCGTCGGAATCTGCCATGTCCAAGACGACTGGATTGGCGCCGCCTAGGTCCTGATCCGTTTGATCGTCCATCAGCCATTCGGTCGGATAAAACTCGTCGGCGCTGCGATCGGTGAACGCGGGTCCCGCGGTGAGGCGGAGCACCGCCTCGCCGCCCGCCCACGTAGACGCCCCTCCGGTGTTGCCCGTAGTCACGAAAAGCGACGCTCCGTCGTCCGTGCTCGCCACGCCGCCGACCGCCCAGATCCCGCCTTGCGTCGAGCCTTTGCCGATCGTTCCCGTGGAGAACGCCGTCACCGAGCCCGGCGCCGCCACGGGTATGCCGAGCACCCAACCGTAATACGGGTCGGCGGCGCTGCTGCAGTCGCCGTTGTGTCCCCCATAGGGCACGTAGACGACGCCGTGGACGAGGGCGAGAGCACCGCGCTGATTCTGCGAGAACGAATCGAACCCGTGGACGCTCGCGTCGACGTCGACGGGCCACCCTCCCGCGCTCTCCGTTCCGTCATCGAGGGACACGGCATGGACGAAATGCTTGGGGTGATCGGCCGGCCCGGCTCCCGGCGGAAGAGTCATCGCGTCGAAGTAAATGGTCCGCGACGCCATGTCGATCACCGGAGTGCCGGTGATTCCCAGAGGGTCGATGTTGCCGCACGGGGAGGGGAGATTGGTCAACGCAGCGGGGGTGCCGAAGGTTTGATCCCAAATGACGGCGCCGGACGCGCTGATGGCCGTGACATGATTGCTTTCGGTCGCGATGACGAACGCTTCCTTCGCGCCAGGCCCGTCCGTCACGTAGAGCGGTTGCGCGTAGACGTCGCCCGTGACCGTCGGCGCGAACGTCGGGTCCATTCGGATCGTCGCGGCGAAGGTCTTCGTCATGATCGGGTCCGTAAAAACCCCGTCTCGCGTCGGACTCATGTGATGCTGAAGGACTGAAACCGCCCCGAGAGGGGCCGCGCCTGCTTCCAACGGTGCGCTCGCGACACTAGCGGGCTTCGAGCTCTTTCCGCACGCAAGCGCGCCGCTGGCGAGAAGAAACGCGCAACCACGCCGCAGCGGCCGATGACCAAGCGAGCGGCCCCAAGCGCACACGAACGTGGGATCCGCTTACTTCCCCGCGGGCTTCGACGTCGTCTTGACGAACTTGAGTGTCATCCGATCGCTTTCGCCAATCGCAGCGTATTTCTCGCGGTCCTTGTCGCCCAATCGAAAGGTCGGCGACAGCGTCCAAACGCCTTCAGGGTAGTCTTTCGTGTCTTTCGGATTTGCGTTGATTTCGGACTTCCCGGCAAGTTTGAAGCCCGCCGCTTCGACCTGCTCGATGACCCATTTCTCGGGCACGTACCCCTTCTTCGCGCTCTCGGCCGGGTCCGCTCCCGCGGCCGCCCGGTGCTCCTCGATCCCGAGGACTCCCCCGGGCTTGAGCGACCGATGAATCTCTTTCAGCCACGCGTCCAGGGTTCCGTTGTTCTCCATCCCATGCACGCCGCGCATGATGACGACAAGATCGAACGCTGCATCTTTGCCGAGCTTCGGCGCCTTGGGATCGACGACGATCGTCTGCGCCTTCCCGTAGACCTCGGGCGCCCTATCGAGGAATGCCTTGAAGCGCTGGCCATAAAACGTCGCCCTCAGGTCCGCGGGTCCATTTGGGTCGTTCGTCGTGGCGACGTATTGACCAGACTTCGCCAGCGCGGGTGCCAGGAGCGCCGTGTACCAGCCTTCCCCTGGGCCGACGTCGAGCACCGTCATCGTCGGCTTGAATCCGAAGAACTCGAGCGTCTCCGCCGGGTGCCGGTATTTGTCGCGCTCCGCATCCCCCGCGGCTCGGTGCTTGCCCTTCATTGCGGCTTGGATGGCTGCTTTTCCGCTAGGGAAGACCTTTTCGGCGAGCGCCTTGGCCTCTGCGTGCGTCTCCGGCGTCCAGCGCGCGACTTCGGCTGCGTTTTGGGCCTCCCACTTCGCGCGATCTTCTTTGAGCTGTCGGGCCTCCTCTGCCTTCTTTTTCTCCTCCGGCGTCGGTTCGGCAGGGGGGGGCGGTGCGGCCTGCGGTGGCGGTGTCGTCGCG
>JBAULD010000154.1:0-5934 GCA_049578005.1 Polyangiaceae bacterium | reverse complement strand
GATGACGATCTACCGAGGAGCTCTCTTCCTCGAGATCGTGCGCCCTTTGCGGGAACCCGGGGGAGTCGCGACCTTCGTCCTCGATACTCTAAGAAGGAGTCGGCAATGAATTCGTTAGAGGCGACTTGGCGGGACGGGCGATTGCGTTGCCCCGAGGCGGTGCATGCCCGCCTGTTCGATGAGGAACTGGTCATCCTCGACCTCGCCAAAGGAGAATACTTTGCTCTCGACCGCGTTGGCGCTTCCCTCTGGTCTGGGCTGCAAGCGGGGCGAACGATCGATCAGATCGCCAAGGATATCACCGCTGAGTACGACGTTACGCTCGAACGAGTTCTGGCCGACCTGGTTGCGCTCGGCGACGACCTCGTGGCGAAGGGATTGATGGTGCCAGACGTACGGGCTGACGAGCCGCGATGACCGCTGACGAAATTCTCCACGGGTTCGTGCGTGTTGTGCTGCGATATTGTTCGCCCCGGCGTGCGTACGCGATTGTCACAGAACTGGGGGCGCTCCTGCCGCAGCATCGCGATCGTACCCACGTGCTTCGCGCAGGGGCTCGGATCCGACGAACAGGAACGTGCTTGAGCCGTGCGCTAACCCTTGCTGCGCGTGCGCCGAGCGCTGAGCTGGTGATTGCCGTGGCTCCGCGCGCAGGGCAAAAACTCTTCGCCCATGCCTGGCTTGAATTCGCGGGTGTCCCCATCGATCCGTCCGAGGTAGCAGGAAGCGAGATCGCCCGAATCCGTCGCGACTTACCCAGGACTTGGGGGGCGTCCGGCAGTTAGTGGCTTGTGTCGCGAGTCACTGTGATATTCTACCGCTTCGGAGGTGGCTCATGGCGAGCTTACGGGGTCTTGCACTAGCAATCGTCGGAGGTGTGACGGGCACGATGGCCGTTGCGGCACTCGTGGTGGGGTGCGGCGGGGACGACACGGGACCCTCCCCCGGTAGTAGTCCGGACGCAACACCGGACGTCACAGAAAGTCCCGACGTCGTGCAGGGACCGGACGTTGCCCAAACGCCGGAAGCCGGCCGAGACACCAGCGTTGACTCGAGCGATGGCGGCGGGGAGGCGGCAAAGGAAGCGGGGAGCGATGGCGACGCCTCGATTGCCCCTGATCAAGGGGTTTCGGTTGGCCCCGAAGGCGGGGATGCCGGCCACGACGCCGATGCCGCCCTTACGGATGTAGTCTTGGCGCACGACGCCGATGCGAGCAGCGCGGTGGATATGGGGGTGGCTTCACAAGCCGACGCCTCCGATGCATCAGATGCCTCCGATGCGGCAGACGCCGCGGACGCCGCCGATGCAGCGGACGCCACCGATGCTGCGCATCCTGCCGATGCCTCGGACGCGGATGCCGAGGGCGGACTGAATGCAATTCAACAGTTTGCGATTCAGTACGGTCAGGCGTACTGCGCCGGACAGGGCAAGTGTTGCCCGGGGTACCCGGCGGCCTTCGACCAGGCATCCTGCGCGAAGGCGTGGACCACGGGCGGGTGGGAATACACCCTTCCCGTGAACTCTGCGGCCTACACGGCCGGTCACCTCAATCTCAACGAGACGCAGGCAACCGCGTGCCTGTCGGCCCTCCAGAACTTCGCGTGCACGACTCTCGGTACGGTCACCGCCGCCCAGTACAGCGCGGTGACTACCGCGTGCCTGGGCATTTTCACGGGAACGATTGCCAACGGCTCAGGGGGATGCATTTCATCGTTCGAGTGCGCCGACGGGTACTGCGACTTGCCGTCAGACGGCGGGACGGGCACGTGCACGGCGCTCGTGGGGAGCGGCGGCACGTGCGCCGCCGGCAACGACTCCCTGGATCAGCAGTGCTCGCACGTGGGAACGAACCAGCCGGCGCTCTGGTGCAACCGCCTCGCGGGCGGCGCTACGGGGACGTGCGCGGCGCCCCTCGCCGACGGAGTGACATGTTACCAACCAATGATCAGCGCTAGCTACTACGACGACTACGGGTGCACGACCCTCCTATGTGGCGACGACATGCTGTGCGGGCATCCGGCCACGTATCCAACCTCACCGCCCGGGTTCTGCGAGAACTGGCCCGTAGTAGACGCCGGTGGCGACTGATCGTTGGCGATCGGCTGGGCGGGTCCGCGGTAAACTGATCCGCCTTGCATCTCGATCGCTGGCTCGGCTTTATCAAGAGAATTGGGCGACCGGGGGACCTGGCGAATCGAAGCGCCATTGGCGTCATAGCCCTCGCTGAGCGCTTCCTGGCACCGATACTCGTGGACGTGGCGACCACCGCGGGTATGGGCCGAGCGCTCGCCTGGGGCGCACTCCTCAGTTTCTTCTATGCGGCTCGCGGCTTCATACAGAGCACCCACGTTGCGCGTACGGAAGCTGGACTCTACGTTCGTGTCGTCAACTCGGTATTGCAACGGGATGTTCTTCAGCCAAGCATCCTGGAGGGTGAAGAAGCCCGAGCGGCGCTCTTCGAGGGGGCTCATGGCATGGCGAGCCTTCTGGCCGAGGGACTGCCCAACCTCTGCGCAAGCCTCGTCGCCGCCACCGCATTCGCCGTCTTCTTCGCAGTTACCCAACCGCCGCGCGTGGTCTTCGCCGCGGCGGTACTGGGGATGGTCGCGCTTTTCTTTCTGGTTGCCTCCCGCCGGGTGATCGAGGCGGCCCTTGCAGCCGAGTGTGCGGGATGGCTCGATCTCGTGGTCGGCGTGGACGACGCATTCGGCGGGCGGCTCGAAATCGTCGCGGGTGGGCGTGTCGGTGAATATTCGGCGACGTTCGCCAGGGTGGTCTCGTCGTGGAGCCGGGCAACGTCCCGCGTTGGACGCGCGTCCCGGTTGGCGGGTCGGGCGCCGCTCCTTGCGCTGGCCGCTTCGGTCGGCGCCGTCGTCGTCTTCGACCGCGTGCTTCGGGGCGAACCCTTGGGCCAGACCATCGGTCATGCTGCGCTCCTGGCGAGCATGGCGCCGCCGTTCGTTGGGGTCGCGCAGGGTATCCAGGAGCTTGCGAGGAGCGAGCGCCGGCTTGGCCCGATGCTCGACCTGGTCACGGTAGAGCCGGTGCCAGCTCTCGGCGGAACCCAGTCTCCCAGAGACGTTGTACAGCAGGTTGAGCTTCGGCATGTACATCTCGCCTACGAGCGGGGGGGAAGGCGCCACCAGGCCCTTCGTGGCGTATCGTTCGCGTGGCGGGCAGGCGAGCTCTTGGCTCTTGCGGGCGCGAATGGCTCGGGCAAGAGCACATGTCTGCGCGCGATCCTCGGTCTCGGAAATCGCAGCGCCGGTGAAGTCCTGATCGACGAAGCCCCCCTAGAGAGCATCGATATCGTCAAGTGGCGACGGACGATAGCGTTCTTGCCTCAGAGGCCGTATCTCCCACAGCGCGTGACCGTGCGAGAGAGTCTTCGATTCGTCGACTCCGACGTAACGGACGATGTCATGATGGAGGCGGTGGAACGTGTGGGGCTGGCTGGCGCACTGCAGCGCGAGAAGGGGCCACTCGACGTACGCGTTGACGAGCTTTCGGTTGGACAGCGGCAACGGGTTGGGCTGGCCCGGGTCATCTGCCGTAAGGCCAAAATCATCATGCTCGACGAGCCTGACGCAAACCTGGACCACGCTGGGGTAATGCTGGTGAGGTCCCTTGTGCGCGAGCTCGCCCGCGATCGATTGGTAATCGTCGCCGCGCATTCTTCGGAGCTCTTGGCTGCGGCCGACCGTATCGTTACGCTTGACCTCGGCCGGGTCGCCGAGGACACAGCTTCCGTCGCCGCTTTGGTCTGATGGCGAGCACCCGCCCTGGCTTCGGACGGGTCGCCACAAGCTCCCGTCGTCGCGCCTCGCGCTGCTCGAAATTCGGAGCAAATCCCGGTCCGCCAAACCGTTCGGTGTTCTAGGCTGAGGCCGTGACGCATCGCAAGCTTCTGGGGATGATCAGGGACCCGACGCTTTGGCGGTCACTTGCGCCGAACCTTGCAATCGAGGGTTCGGGCCAGGGGCTCGTTGCTCGAACACTCGAAGGCAGCGAGATGGCAAGTCTCAAATGTCAACTTCGCAAAGATGGGTATTTCCAGATCGGAGAGATCTTCGATCCTATCGAAATGGCTCGCCTCGAGGTGGGGCTCGGTGCCATTACGGGTGCCGGCTGGCCGGCCCCCTTCATCTTCCTCTTCGATGAGCCCTGGCTCGTGTACGCGCGGCTCGACTCCTTGCTTCGCGCTTTGCTCGGTCCGCAATACCGCCCTCTAGCGGCATTTTTTGCTTGGTCCTTGGAGAAATCGGGTGGTGCCAGCGGATGGGGACCGCATCGCGACCATGCAGTTCGGACAGTGGGCGACAGTGGCGATCCCGACAGTATCACGCTATGGGTGCCCATAACCGAGGCCACGCCAGACAACGGCTGCATCCATCTGCTTCCCGCATCGCGCGATCCAAACTATTGGGATCAGCTCGAGCAATGCGGTTCGACCACCCTCCAACATGTGCGCGCGCTTCCCGCGCGGGCCGGAAGCGTTCTCGGTTGGAGTCACCAACTGCTGCACTGGGGAGGACGGGCGACGCCCAGCGCCAGGAATCGGCGCATGAGCCTCTCGGCCGAGTTTCAGCGTGGCGAGGGATTGCCGCTCGACATGACACTCGAGAATAGGGTTCCAACATTTGCGGAACGTCTTGCGTTGGTGGGCATGCAGCTGATTGCCTACAAGCACATGCAAAAGCCAAGTGCGCAGCTCCTCGACCTTGCCCAACAGTTGGTCGAAGGGACTCGCTATGCTTCGGACCCTCGGATTTGACGCAACGACTCGCACTGCGAGTGCATCAAGTGCGGACAGCGATGATCTCGAACCGAGCATTCTTGAAAAATAAGCGTTTGAGTACGTCCCTCGGATTGCGCCCGCCTCTTTTCATCGCCTCCTCCTTCGCCCGCTGAATCCCCGTGTCCTCCGTCAACACGCGGAGCGGCAGGGCGCGGATGCGAGCGCGCACCTCTCGGAGTGTGAAGTGCACCGTATGATCCGAGAACGTACCGATTTCGTACCGCACGCCAGCGGCGTTCCAAGCGGTGTGCAGGTGGGACGCTAGCGCGTAGACGACGTGGTGAACGTTCACTGTGAAGTAAAGCGTTCCCCCGGGGCGGAGCACGCGTACGATCTCCGAGAGGACCGCGCTCGGACTTTCTGCGTGGTCAATGACGTTGTCGGATAGGACCAGATCGAACGAAGCGTCGCCGAACGGAAGCGCTTCGCCGTACGCTCGGAGCGTCTTTGCGCGTCGCTGCCACTCTGGAAAAAGTGAAGGGTAAAGATCCGCCAATGGGTCCACGCCAATGGCATCGTCGAGCCCAAGAAAGAAGATCAACCCATGCGCGCCGCTTCCCACTTCGAGTACGCGGGCATGAGGCTCGATCGGGCGAACGCTCTCGATACGTGCCTTCACCGTCGCGGCGTAGGACGCAAGATTGAGCGTTGCCGGGCCCATCGCCCCAGCAAGCCGCAGAGCTTTGTCGGCCTGGTACGCGCGCTGCCGTTCCTCGGCGCGCTGCCCACGACGCATCTTCACGTTCTTGTAACCCAGTCGAAAGGTAATTGTACAAGTCCCTTCATCCAATGTCGTACCGTAGATCCTGCGGTAGCGACGAGGGTAGTTCGTAAGCGTCGAGAAGCAATCCTGCGCAAGAGCCCTCTCTGATGCTATCGTCAGACCCACACAGGGAGAAGACTGGCGTGGACTTCTTCCGGGACCTTGGGCACACAATCCTCGGCAAGTGGCGCCAGTTCGACTTCGACGGGAGGGCCTTTCCTGAAATCGCCGCCGCGGCGCTACAGGAGCGCTCGCCGGCAGCCAATGTTACCGCGATGGAAGTCGTGCGCTGGGTGCATGAGACCGAGGCCCTTGTCCCCCAGGCAGAAATCGACTCGGAGTTCGGGCAGCCTCCCATCACCGTGTTCTCGT
>JBAULD010000153.1:0-20273 GCA_049578005.1 Polyangiaceae bacterium | reverse complement strand
CGGGAAAGCACGCGGGGGGAGAGGGGACTCGGCAACGATCACTCAGCGGCGGCTTCGGCGGTGACTTTCGCGGGCCGCCCCGACGGCGACGCGATTGACGAAGTGACTCCTCCGATGAGCTCCGGGTAAGCAGGGCCGCCGTGCTCGTGCAGGTCGATCCCTTCGAGCTCGCCTTCCTTGGAGATCCGAAGCGTGCGCGTGGCCTTCACGGCGTACATCATCGCCATCGAGACCGCGAAGGTCGCAACGGTGACGACGGCACTTCCGATGGCCTGTGAAATGAGGACATTGACGCCGCCCCCGTAGAAGAGGCCCGTCACGATGCTCGCTTCCGAGTTGTCCGCGCCTGTCGGTCCCGGGGCGCCGTATTTGCCGCAGGCGAACAAGCCCAGACTCAACGTGCCCCAGATGCCGCACGCACCATGAACGGCGACTGCGCCGATTGGATCGTCGACGCGCATCCACTCGACGACGTCGACGGCGACGATACAGACCACCCCTGCGATTGCACCGAGCACGATCGCGCCGAACGGCGAGACCCAATAACAAGGACAAGTAATGGCGACCAAGCCGGCCAAGAAGCCGTTGACCGTCACGCCGCAGTCCCAAACCTTGTTGCGCGGGTAGATGTACGCGAGGGCCGAGAGACCGCCCGCGCACGCGGCTAGCGTCGTGTTCGCGGCGACGCGGCCGCAACCGGCGGCGTCCATGGCAGACAGCGTGCTTCCGGGATTGAACCCGTACCAGCCGAACCAAAGAATGACGCCACCGACGGCAGCGATGGTCATGTCGTGACCCGGCATCGGCCCGCCGCCGTCTCGCTTGAATTTTCGGCCGATGCGCGGCCCCAGGGCGATCGCCCCGGCGAGGGCCACGAACCCGCCGATCGTGTGAACGACGGTGGAGCCGGCAAAGTCATGAAACGCGACGGGTTTGATCGTCGTGAGCCACCCGTCGGGTCCCCAAGCCCAGTGGCCGATGATTGGATAAATGAAACCGCTGACGCCGAAGCTGTAGATAAGGTCGCCGACGAAGCCCGTGCGCCCGACCATGGCCCCCGACGTGATCGTACTGCACGTATCGGCGAACGCGAACTGGAAGAGCCAGTAGGCGAGGAAGGCCACGCCCGTGCTTCCGTAGGTTTCGGGGACTCCTTGGAGGAAGAAATATTGGTGGCCGATGAAACCGTTCCCGGATCCGAACATGAAGGCGAACCCCCAGGCCCAGAAGAGAATGCCGCACAGGCACGTATCGACGATCCCCTCGAGCAGAATGTTCACGGTCTCGCGGGATCGGGCGAAGCCCGCCTCGAGCATCATGAAGCCGGCCTGCATGAAGAAGACGAGGAACGCCGCCATGACGGTCCACATCGTGTTCAACGGATTGACGTAAGGAGGGGGCTCCGGGGCAGCGTCATCCGCGAAAGCCGGGGTGAAGAGGTAGGCGGTGACGCCCTTGATCACGAGGAGGACGAGAATGGCGCCGACGATCTTGCTGGCCAGAATCAGGCCGAACAGTCGCCGATATTCCTTCTGCCTCACGCGCTCCGATAACTTGGTCCACAGCATTGGGCCTCCTGGTGGTTTTCCCGTATTTGGCGAACGCTTGTCGCTCGGCTCACCGAGCATTTACGCTTTATTAATGCATGGATTGTTTCGGACGCGTATCCGCTTGACATCGCGAGATATTGTTGATTTTTAATATCCTCGTTCTCGTTGCAGGGACCGCCATCGCGCTCCGGCACCAGTCGGCTACCCTTGGCGTTCGCAAGTCGGAAATCTTCAAGAAACATCGTTGAAGAAGACTGGTCACAGTGCTGAAGGTTCAGGCCATCATCCGAGAAGAGCGGCTCGAAGCCGTCGTCGAACGGCTTCTGGCGATAGGCATTCGCGGACTCACGATGACACCCGCCAAAGGAATGGGCCGGAGCGGTGGGCATTCGATCTTTCGCGGTAGCGCCTATCGCGTGGATTTCGTTTCGAAGGTGCTTCTCGAATGGTACGGGGCCGACGACGAAGCGGACGTGGTCACGCGCGCGATCGTTCAGCGCGCAGCCACGGGCAAGATCGGCGACGGCAAGATCTTCTTCCAGCGTGTGGAAGAAGCCGTGCGCATTCGAACCGGGGAGCGCGGCCTCGCAGCCTTCTGAACGGCGGCGCGGCCCTGCATCGAAACCGCCACCGCCGACCCAGTTGAATCCGTCGCCTGTTGGGGCTAGGTGTGCCAGCGCGTATCGTCACCCGATGTCGACCCGGAGCGCCATCTGCCACCTTTGCGGAAAGCCTGTCACGGGCGGGGCTCACCAGAAGCAGGCGGGCCCCACCGAGAGGCTTCAGTGCGCGATCTGCGAGAAAGAATACGACACGGTCTGTCGAGCGGAGGACGGCACGCGAGTGTTTCGTTGCCCGAATGGACACCGGGCCAAGCTGACCGTCTTGAAGTAAAGGCGCGCGCCTCAGCGACTCGAAGCGTGCATCAGTGACTTGGGGGAGGGGGGCTCGGTGGGAGAGAGGACGAAGGGGTCGCGGTCGGGACCCCGGGCGGGGCCGCGGTCGCGGTGGGGTTCGCCGGCTCCTCGTATTCGGGCGGCGGGAGTGTCGGGTGGCCGTGGTGGCCCCCGCACGCGGCGGCGCTGACGAATCCCGCCAAGATTGCCCATCTCATGGCCCAGCCGTCATAGCTTGCTTTTTCCCTTTTCGCGCGTAAGTTTCGCGCGAACTCATTGACCTAGCGGGGGCATCCTTGCGTCCCCCACCCACCCCACACGCTCTCCCGCGCGAACTTGTGCCCGGTGCGCCGCCATAGGCGGCGTTGGCGCAGGACGGAGAGCGGAGGCCCAACCGAAAGGATGCGCAACCAATGACCCAATCCAACGAAATGAGCGCTCAAGGCCTGCCGCAACTCCGCGGCGACCTACCTCTGCCGCTCCGCTCCTTGCTCGATGCCGGCGTCCACTTCGGCCACCAAACGAAGCGCTGGAACCCGAAGATGCGTCCTTTCATCTACGGGGCACGCAATGGAATCCACATCATCGACCTCGACCAGACAGCGCGTCTTTTCGCGCGCGCATACACTTTCGTGGTCGAGACCGTCGCGCGCGGCGGACACATTCTCATGGTCGGCACCAAGCGGCAGGCCCAGGAAATCGTCCAGGAAGAGGCCGTGCGATCCGCGAGCTTCTTCGTGGTCAACCGTTGGCTCGGCGGCACGCTGACGAACTTTCGGACCATCAAGACCGGGCTCGAACGTATGCGCCAGCTCGAGCGCATGAAAGAAGACGGCACCTATCTCTCCATCACCAAGAAAGAAGTGTCGCGTCTCGAGAAGGAGCGCGAGCGATTCGAGAAGTACCTGGGTGGCCTCAAGAACATGGGGTCCCTTCCGGGGGCCATGTTCGTCATCGACCCGGCCAAAGAGTCGATCGCCATTCAAGAGGCCAACAAGATCGGCATCCCGGTGGTCGCGATCACGGACACGAACTGCGACCCGGACAAAATCGATTTTGTCATTCCGGGCAACGACGACGCAATCCGGTCGATCAAGCTGATCACGGCGCGAATCGCCGACGCGGTCATCGAAGGCTCCCAGCGGCGTAAAGAGTTCGCCGGTCGCGACGATCACCAGCAGCAGGGCGGCCGTCGCGACGGACCCCAGGCGGAGATCATCCGTGGCAGCCGCCCTCGCCGCGACGACAGCGCCGATCGGCCGAGCTGAAGCAGCTACGGCAACTGAACGGGACGTTCGGAGGACCTCGAGGTCTTCCGGACTCCTTTGGTCTTCAATCATTCTAGAAGGAAATCAAGTCATGGCCGAGATCACAGCTTCGTTGGTCAAAGAGCTTCGCGAGCGCACGCAGGCAGGGATGAGCGACTGCAAAGGTGCGCTCGTCGAGGCCGGCGGCGACATGGAAAAGGCCGTCGAAATCATCTTGAAAAAGGGCATCGTCAAGGCCGCGGCGCGCGCCGGCCGCGTCGCCGCCGAAGGGGAAGTCGCAACCTGGGTCGCCGCCGACGGCAAGCGTGGCGTCATCGTCGAGGTCAACAGCCAGACGGATTTCGTGTCGCGCGGTGACGATTTCAAGTCCTTCGTGAAGAACGTCCTCAGTCTGGCGTCCAAAGCACCGGCCGGGTCGGATCTCGGCGCGTTGAAGTATCCCGGCAGCGACAAGACCGTGGAGCAGGTGCGCGCCGAGCTCGTCGCAAAGACGGGCGAGAACTGCGTCGTGCGCCGCTGGGCATCGCTCGAGGCAAAAGAGTCTGGCGGGATCGTGCATGCCTACGTGCACGCGGGGGGCAAGCTCGCGGTGCTTGTTCACGCTGAAGGCGCCGCCTCGAAGAGCCCGGATTTCGTCCATTTCGTCGATAACGTCGCCATGCAGATCGCCGCGATGAACCCGATGGTGGTTCGCCCCGACCAGATCGCTGCGCCGCAGGTCGAAAAACAGAAGGAGATCTTCGCGGCACAGCTCAAGGAAGAGGGCAAGCCGGAGCAGGCCTGGCCGAAGATCATCGAGGGAAAGGTCGCCAAGTGGTTCAGCGAAGTGACGCTCCTCGGCCAGGACAACGTGTGGGACCCGCCCGCAGGAAGCATCGACAAGATCCGGCAGGAGCTCGGAAAGAAGCTCGGCGGCGAAGTAAGGATTCAGGCGTTCGTGCGTTTCGCGCTCGGCGAGGGGATCGAGAAGCCGGTCCAGGAAGACTTGGCCGCCGAGGTGGCGAAGACCATCGGCGGATAGCGCTGCGCTCAAAGGCTTCAGCGTCGTGCGTCTCTGCGCAGTAAGCGTTGACCTTGACGAGATCCCCAATTATTTCGGCATCCACGGGCTGCCGGAGCCCGTGGGGCCGGAAAAATCGCTCGTTTACGACGTCGCAGTCGACCGGCTGCAAGATCTCGCCTCGAGCGCATCGATCCCGCTGACGTTCTTCGCGGTCGGTAGCGATTTGGCGCGGCAGGAGGCGGCGGAAAAGCTGCAAGCGGCCGGCGGCCGCGGAGCCGAGATCGGGAACCATACGCTCGAGCATCGGTACGACCTCACGCGCACAGGCCGTGCAGAGATCCGGCGTCAAGTCGGCGAGGGGGCGGTCGCGATCGAGCGCGCGACCGGTACGCGGCCGACGGGCTTTCGGGCGCCCGGGTACACGATCACGGACGAAGTGTTCGAGGTGCTCGCGGAGCTCGGGGTCCGTTACGATTCTTCGGTCTTTCCGTGTCCGATGTACTGGGCGGCGAAGACGGCGGCCATCGCGCTCATCGGCGTTCGGGGCCGAAGGAGCCGCTCGATCGTCGATACACCCGCCGTGCTTCGGGCGCCCACGCGCCCGTATCGTACGGGTCGGCCCTACTGGCGCCGGGGGAGCGGCCTCCTCGAGCTTCCGGTCCAAGTCACGCGCGGCGCCCGGTTACCGTGCATCGGCACGTATCTCACGCTCGGCGGACCCGTAGTCGCCCGAGCCCTCGCACAGATGTGCGTGGGGGAGCCACTCGTGAATCTCGAGCTCCACGGCATCGACGTGCTCGACGCCGCCGACGGGCTCGAGGCGCTTCGGCCTCACCAGCCAGACGTGCGCGTGGCCAAGGAGCGCAAGCTCGAGTCGCTCCACGCCGCGATTGAAGTGCTGAGGCGCGCCGGGTACTCGTTCGTGACGCTGGGCGAGGCCGCGACGGCGTTTTCCTGACCCCCGCCCTCGTCCACGACCGCTATCGCTTGCGTTCCTTCCATATCGCATCGACGTCGACCCCCGACTTCTGGATGAAGTCGCGCGCAACGTCGCTCTCGCCGTGAGCGAGTTCGTACGGTGTCCCCCTTGCGACGATTTCGCCCTGAACGAGGAGGACGGCCTGATCCGCGATGCGAAAGCAGCTGGCGATGTCGTGGGTGATCACGAGACTCGTGACGCCGAATTGGTGGCGCGTGTCGTCGATGAGGTCGTCCACCGAGCGGCTGGTCAGCGGGTCGAGGCCGCTCGTCGGCTCGTCGTAGACCACGATGGGCGGTTCGAGCATCAGCGCGCGCGCGAGTCCGACGCGCTTTCGCATTCCGCCCGAGAGCTCGGCCGGGTACTTCGCGAGGACCGTTTCGTCCAAGCCGAGGGCGCTCAACTTGTCCATCACCCGCTTGCGGATCTCTTTGCGGGAGAGGTGCGTATGCTCGACCAGCGGAAACGCCACGTTGTCGAGCACGTTGATCGAGTCGAGCAAAGCCGCGTACTGGTACACCATTCCGAATTTTTGCCGCACGCGGTTGAGCTCACGCTCGCCCATCCCGACCGTGTCCTCCCCGTCGACGTAGATGTGACCGCTCGTCGGGCGGTCCAGTGCCACGACGAGGCGAAGCAAGGTGGTCTTCCCGGCGCCAGAGCCGCCGACCACGCACGTGGTTTCTTGGCGGCGGAACACGAGGTCGATCCCTTTGAGGACCTCCTGATCGCCAAAGCTCTTCCGCACTTCCTTGAGGACGACGATGTCCGTCGTCCTCGACGACGGCACTCGGGTCCCGTCGTTCTTTTCTTCCCCCCTGGGGTGGCCGGCGGGTTCCGCAACTCTCGGCATTCGAGCCGGGCAGCCTACCATCGACGCGGGACCCGCTTCGGAGTAGAAGGTCCCATGACCGGGGACCAAATTGACGCCATCCTCAAGCTTGCCGGAGCCAAGATCGAGAAAGACGGCTGGGTAACCCTCCCGGACGGAGGCACCATGGCCCTGCACGTCGCCCACGCCGGCGCGAGCATGAATGTCTCGCGCATCGAGGCGATGCGGCAAGATGGGGAGCTCGTCTACGCGCGGAACGCGAAGCGCGAGATCTTCGTCGTCGTGCGGAGCGACGTCTTTGCCGTCGCGCTCGAGGCCGAGTCCGTCGCGGGCAAGGTCGTGCGTCGCGCCGGCTTCGGCTGAGCGGCCTCGGTGACCGCGCTCTTGCGCGTCCTCGCCGCGGTCGCGGCTGCACTTCCGTGGCGAATCCTTCGCGTCGTCGGGGCCGCTGTCGGTTGGGTCGCCGGAGGTCTCCTACGGATTCGTCGCTTCCACGTGGAGGCGGCGATGCTCACGGCCGGGATCGATCGGCCCCGTGCCGAGGCCCGAGCGATGTACGAATCGCTGGGGGCATCGGCTCTCGAGATTCTGCATGTAGCGGCGCGCGGACACATGGCCCTTCGCCATGTGCGCATCGACCCGGCGTCCGAGCCTCGATGGAAAGACGCGCTTCGGCAAGGCCGCGGCGTCGTCGTGGCGGCGTCCCATACTGGAAACTGGGATCTCGCCGCGTGCGCCGTGGCGCGCGACGTCGAACTTCTCGTCGTCACCAAGCGCTTGCGCCTGCAGTCCATCGATGCGTTCTGGCAAGGGGCGCGTGCCTCTCTCGGCGTGCAGCTCGCGGAGGCCGAGGGTGCCCTGTCGCGGGCGCGCGAAGTTCTGAAGCGAGGAGGCGCCGTGGCCATGATGATCGATCAGGTTCCGGCTTCGCGGGGCCATGCCATCGAAGTCGAGTTTCTCGGGCAGGGGGCGCTCGCCGATCGCTCGCCCGCCGCGCTGGCCGCAGCGTGTCGAGCGCCCCTGGTCGTCGCCGCGAGTTGCCGCGAGTCGAGCGGCGAGCACGTCATTTTCGTGCTCGACGTTCTCCATCCTCCGATGCGTCCGTCACGCGCGTGGGTGATCGCAGCGACCGAGGCCGCCACCCGCGCGCTCGACGCGTTCGTTCACGCGCATCCGAGCCAGTGGCTCTGGCTTCACCGGCGTTGGAAGCGCCTCGACCACACCGGGCGGCGGGGTACACTCGCTTCTTCATGCCCCCCCGGACCGACCCGCTGGTCATCGCCGGCCGAGCCTTCGACAGCCGCCTGATCGTCGGCACCGGCAAGTACAAGGACGTCTCGGAGACCGAGCGCGCCATCGACGCTTCGGGCGCGCAGATCGTCACGGTCGCGCTCCGCCGCGTCAACTTGAACGACCGCTCGAGCGGGTCGCTCATGGGACTACTGGCGAGCAAACCGTGGATGGTCTTGCCGAACACGGCCGGTTGCTTCACGGCAGACGAGGCCGTGCGCACGCTTCGCCTCGCGCGCGAGCTGGGAATCGCCGATATGGTCAAGCTCGAGGTCATCGGCGACTCCAAGACGCTTTACCCCGACAATGAGCAGACGCTCGAGGCCGCGCGGCAGCTGGTGAGCGAGGGGTTCGTCGTTTTGCCCTATTGCATCGACGATCCGATCGTCTGCCGGAAGCTTCAAGACTTGGGGTGTGCCGCGGTGATGCCGCTCGCCGCCCCCATCGGGAGCGGCCTCGGGATCCGCAATCGCCACAATCTGGAGATCATTCTCGAGCAGGCCCGCGTGCCGGTCATCGTCGATGCGGGCGTGGGCACGGCGAGCGACGCCGCCGTGGCGATGGAGCTCGGCTGCCACGGCGTCCTGATGAATACGGCGATCGCGCACGCCAAGAATCCGGAGCTGATGGCCGAGGCGATGCGCGACGGCGTGCGCGCCGGACGTCAGGCGTTTCTCGCGGGTCGAATGCCGATGCAGCGCTATGCGAACGCCTCGAGTCCGACCGTGGGCGTCATCGAGTAAATGACGCAGGCGGCTGCCCCGCGCATCATTCTCGTGACGGATCCCGCATTCGGCGACGACGGGATCGAGAAGTGCGTGCGCCTCGTCGCGGGCGCGCTGCCGCCGGGCGCGCTCTGCGTGCAGCTGCGCGACAAGGCCCGGCACCTCGTCAGCCTCCGCCTGTTCGCTCTACGCCTTCGCTCGGTCACTCGCGCCTCCGGCGCATCCCTCGTCATCAACGGGAATGCTCGTCTCGCGCGCGACGTCGGGGCCGACGGCGTTCATCTCGGCGAGGGCGCGGGCAGCGTCGCCGAGGTTCGAGCGACGTGCGGTAGAGGGGTGTGGGTGTCGGTCGCCGCTCATTCGGATGATGCGGTGCGCCTCGCGTTGGCGAGCGGCGCGGATGCGGTCTTGGTGTCGCCCGTGTTTCCAACGCGGCCTCCCTCGCCGAACGCGCCGTGGAAGAGGGCGCGCGGCACGGGCGCGCTCCGCTCGGCGCGCACCATCGCAGGCAATCGCATGGCCGTGTACGCGCTCGGCGGCGTCACGGCCGAGCGAGCGCTCGGCTGCGTCCAGGCCGGCGCGTTTGGGATTGCCGTCGTTCGAGCGTTACTAGGCAGTGCCAAGCCCGACCGTGTCGCGCGCGCTCTCCATGACGGCATGGCCGCACGCTGCTACCCTCGGCAGCATGTCGAGCTTCGACGAGTCGCTGAGAATCACGACTGAGCTTCTCCGGCGCCACGTCGACGAGTCGCGTCCAATCCGGCCGTCGGATCACATTCAAAATGATTTGGGTCTCGACAGCCTCAGCGTGATGGAACTCGTTTCGGACGTCGAAACCCGATTCGGCGTGAACATTCCCTCGGAGATGTTCGACCGAATCGGAACGGTGGAAGACGTGGCGCGCCTCGTGTCGTCGCTGACGTGCAGTCTGCAGTCCGTGCCGTCGGGCTGAAGGCCCCGGGCTCATCGGTCAATCGACGGCGGGAGTACTTTTTTCACCGCCCTGCGCTAAACCGGTCGCCGGCTCATGCGCGTCCTTGTCGCAGACGAATTCTCCGACCTGCACATCCGCGAGCTCGAGGCGCATGGGTTCGACGTGGACTACGATCCGCGATGCTCCGCGGACGATCTGGCGTCGGAAGGGCGCATCGGCGAGGCCGACATTCTGATCGTGCGGAGCACGCGCGTCACACGCGCGGCCATCGACGGTGCCCGGCGTCTGGCGCTCGTCGTCCGCGCAGGCGCGGGGGTCGACACGATCGACGTGGACGCCGCGAGCGACCGAGGGATACGCGTCAGCAACTGCCCGGGGAAGAACGCGGCCGCCGTCGCAGAGCTCGCGATGGGCCTCATCCTGGCGCTCGATCGTCGCATCCCCGACGCTACGTTCGATCTACGCGCGGGCCGCTGGAACAAGAAGGAGTACAGCCAAGCCGACGGTCTGAAAGGCAAAGCGCTGGGGATCGTGGGGCTGGGACGGGTGGGCAGCGAGCTCGCGAAACGGGCCCGCGCATTCGAGATGCGGGTCGCGGCATGGTCGGTCCCGCTCCGCCCCGAGCGCGTCGATTCGCTGCGCATCGGCGCTTACGCGAACCTCGAGGACCTCGTAGAGCAGTCCGACGTCGTCAGCGTGCACCTCCCCCAGGCGGCCGCGACCCGCCGTCTCTTCGACGCGGCGGTATTCGCACGGATGAAGCCGCACACGATCTTCGTCAACACGAGCCGCGGCGCAATCGTCGACGAGGCGGACCTCGTCGCGGCGATGCAGGAGAAGCATCTCCGAGTGGGCCTGGACGTCTTCGACCCGGAGCCGGCCGAGGGCGTCGCGGCATTTCGGCCTGCACTCGTGGACGCTGGATCATTCGTGGGAACACCGCACATCGGCGCGAGCACGGCACAGTCGCAGAACGCGATCGCGGCGGAGGCTGTGCGCATCTGCCTGGAGTTCTCGAAGACCGGCGCGGCGCCAAACACGGTCAACATCGAGGAGAACGCTCCAGCCGAGTGCCAGCTCGTGGTGAGGCATTACGACCGGGTGGGAGTGCTCGCGTCGGTGCTGGCGGTGCTGCGGACGCACGGGGTGAACGTCGAGGAGATGAGCAACGCCATCTTCCGCGGCGCTAAGACCGCGGTGGCCACCATCCGCCTGTCGAAGGCGCCTGGTCCCGTGGTCGTCGCGGAGATCACGGCCCTGAAGGACGCGGTGATCTCCGCGGAAGTCAAGCGGGTATGAGGCGCGCGAGGCGCGGTGCGCTGCCCTGTCGCCGGTGGCCTTACTCTTCGAGCGGGCCGATTTCCTCGCCGGAGAGGACGAAGAAGGCTTCACCGTACTCCTTGAGGAGCGCCAAGGCCCGATCGAGGTCCTCTTGGGTGTGGCCGCGGGTGACGTTGAGGCGAAGCCGTTCTTCGCCGTATTTCACCGCGGGATAAATCACCGGCACCATGAGCACGCCGCATTCGAACATCGCGATGTGCATGAAGATCGTTTTTCGCTCGTCGCGGCACATGACGGGCATGATGTGCGTGCTACTCGCGCCGAGATCGAAGCCCGCCCGCACGAGCTCACCGCGCATATAGCGAGCCTTCTCGTGGAGCTCGGCGACCAGCTTGTCTCCTTCGGTCTCCACGATGTCGAGGATCGTCGACGCCGCCGCGACGACCGGTACGGGCAAGGATGCGCTGAACATGAAGCTTCGCGCGGAGTGCTTCACTTGGTCGAGGATCTCGGCGGGCCCGAAGAGAAGACCCCCGATGCCGCCGAACGTCTTGCTGAGCGTCGAGACGACGATGGGAACTCGCCCTTCGAGGCCCATCGCTTCGAGCGTTCCGCGTCCGTGCGCGCCCATCGTTCCGCTGCCGTGGGCGTCGTCCACGACGAGAAGCGCGTCGTAGCGATCGCACAGCTGGACGAACTCCTCGAGCTTCGCCGTGTCGCCGTCGAGGGAGTAGACGCCCTCGACGACGACCAGCGCGTTCTTGCGCTCCCGCGTCGTCAGAATGCGCTCCAGGCTCTTGGCTGAATTGTGATTGAAGAAGCGAATCTCCGGGCTGTTCTTGGGCACTCCGGCCGCGAGGAACGATCCGTCGAGAATGCACGCGTGGCTGTAGGCGTCCAAGGCAATGGTCGTGTCCTTGTCCGCGAGTGTCACGAGCGCGCCGACCATCGCCTGATAGCCCGTCGTAAAGAGCAGGCAGGACTCGAAGCCGAGCCACTTCGCAAATCGCCGCTCGAGCTCGACGTGCTCGACCGTCGTCGCCTGGGGGCGCGAGCTCGAGAGCCCGCAGCCGTACTTGTCGACCGCTCGCTTGGCCGCCTCTTTGACCTTCGGGTGACTGGTCAATCCGAGGTAGTCGTTCGAGCTGAAATTGGTGACCGGCCTGCCCGCGATCTCCGTATGGAGGCCGCCGGTCTCGAATTCGCGGAAAAACGGATAGGTCTGATCGGCACGTGCCTTGCGGCTTCGCTCGTTCTCCGCCCGGGCCTTGGCAAAGGCCCAGCTCCCGCCGCTCGGGCTACTTGGGCTGGTCAATCGAATCGCCGACGTCATGCCGCTGCCTCCGTGCAATTGGGGGTCCTCTTACCCCGAAGGGTGGCGCATGACGAGCGCCGAAGCGTTGCCGTAATACCCCGTCGACGTGACGAGCGCCGTACGCGCCTCGGCGCGTAACGCGCCGCGCAGCACAGGCGTGTCGCGACAGTCGGATGCCGCTTTGCCCAGCCATGCCGTAGCCGCGAGCATCCCCATGGCCCCGCTCGCGCCCAGCGTTTCGCCGAGGGCGAGCTTCGGCGCGACGACGCACGCCTTTTCGCCGAGGACGCGACCGATCGCGAGCATCTCTGCGTCATCGAAGGTACGGAGCCCGGACACGCTTGACACCACCAGGTCGATTTCGCCGGCGGCGACGTTCGCGTCGACCAGGGCCGACGCGATGGCGCGGCTCACCGCCTCCGAAGAGGCATGGATGAGCGTAGTCTCGCGCCGGGGTGGCAAAAAGGCCGTTCCGAATCCGCAGACGGTCGCTAAGACGCGGGCATCGCGTGCGCGGGCGACATCCAGCGGCTCGACCGCCAGGATCGCCGCCCCCTCGCCGAGGCATGAGGTCTCCGACACGGCTCCCAGCCGATCGAACGCGAACGCGAGCGCTTCGCACATCGCCTCGAAGCCGCCGACAAGGAGAGCGTCGGCGCGCTCTTGCTCGAGAAACAGGTTTGCGCACGCGACCGCGTCGAGCGCTCCGGCGCCGCCGTCGCTCACGGTCACGTTGAGCGCGCGCAGGTCCTCCCAGATGCTTGCATACCCAGCCGCGCTGTTCGACACGGTGAGCGGAAATCGTGACGGATTGATGTACCGAGCGTCTTCGAGCGTCGCGACCCGATCGAGCTCTGTAATTGCTTCGAGCGAACCGTAGGAGTTGGATACGACCATCCCGACCCGGTCCGGCGAACCCGCCGTCCAGCCCCCGTCCTTCTTCAACCCGGCGTCCTGCAGCGCCAGACGCGTGGCCACGACGAGCAACTTCGTCAGGCGATCGAGCGACCGAAGTCCCTTGTCGCCGAGGTACTTTGCTGCGTCGAATCCAGGCACCTCGGCGATCCGGACGCGCGGGTAGGTGGAGGCGTCGAACGTCTCCGCGCGTCCGATGCGGCCCGGTGCCCGAGCCCCGGAGCGCAGCGCCTCGACGAGCTCCGCCCGCCCGACGCCCAGCGTGGAAACGACTCCGGCGCCGGTGATGGCCAAAGGCTTCACGCCGACCTCGACGCGGCCGCCCGCGCGTCCGGGAGAGGCCGAGCGGGGGGGGGAAGGACTCCCGGTCGGGCGAACACGGCGACGGCGTTGTATCCGCCGAACGCGAGCGAATTGTTGATGACGACGTCGGCCTTTCCGCGCCGAGCCACGTTCGCGACGACATCCATGTCGCATTCCGGGTCCGGTGTCTCGAATCCGATCGTCGGTGGATACAGGCCCGTCTCGAGGGTAAAAATGCAGCCGATCGCTTCGAGCGCGCTCGCCGCGCCCATGCAATGTCCGAGCATGCTCTTCATGCTCGAGATGGGCACCCGCCGGTCGCCGAACACCTCGCGGATTACTTTGGCCTCGGCGAGGTCGTTCTGCTTCGTCCCCGTTCCGTGCGCGTTGACGAAGTCGATGTCGCCCGGCGCAATCGCGGAGCGCGCGATCGCCGAGCGCATGGCGACGATGCTTCCGGTCGCCTCGGGGTGGGGACGGGTGATGTGATAGGCGTCGCACGACAATCCGTACGCGCCCACTTCGGCTTGCAGTTCGGCCCCACGCCGAGCCGCGTGGGCCTCGCTCTCGAGCACGAGCAGCCCGGCTCCCTCGCCGAGAAGAAGGCCCTGGCGGTTCAGGTCGAACGGCTGGCACCGCTCGGTGGCCATCGCCGCGAGCCGCACGAACCCGCTGAACTGCAGCTCTTGGATGAGCTCAGCGGCTCCGGTCACGACGACGTCCGCCCGGCCGGAACGAATCAGGTCTGCAGAGAAGCCGATCGCATAGTTGCCCGCAGCGCACGCCGCCGGAAGCGTCAGCACCATGCCCTGTGCACCGATCGCACGGGCGACGTGAATGGGAAGAAGCGTGGACCCGTACCTCGGAATGAGGGCACGGCGGACCGCGCTCGCGCCCCCGACGATCCACTGATGCTCCAGTTCGCCGAGGATCTCGCCCTCTCCCATCGTCGTGCCGAGGACCACGGCCAGGCGCGGCGGATCGAGGCTTGCGGTGTCCAGGCGCGCGTTCGCCAGCGCCATCCGGGCGGCCGCGAGCGCCATCGCCGCGCAACGTCCCGTCCGTCCCTGCTCGGCCCGCGTCAGATGATCGCGCGGGTCGAAGTTTCGCACTTCGCCTGCGAACTGCCGACCAAGCTGCGCGGTGTCGAACGAAGAGACCCGTGAAATGCCGCTGATTCCTTGGCCGAGCGCGCGAAAAAACGCCTCTTTGCCGAGCCCGATCGAGCTCACGACCCCCACGCCCGTGACGAATACGCGACGCAGCACGACGGTCGGTGTACTAGCGCGGCGCTGCACATGCGAGCAACGTCAGCCGGCGCGAACGATGGTTCGCGCACGAATCAGGTTACGCGGCGACTCGGACCGCCGCTCGCAGGAGCATGATGCGCGCCGCGCTTGCACGGAAGGCGCCCCCGAAGTAGAGCCCGCGTGAAACGAGCGACCATGCCCTCCCGCCTTGCCGCTCCCACGCTCGTCGATGCCGTTCGTGCCATCGCCGACGACACCGCCCGCGGCTTCGTGTTCGTCAAACCCGACGGAACCGAAAGGCTCTACACGTTTCACGACCTTGCCGACGAGGCCGAGCGGCGGGCTGCCGGGCTGATCGCGAGGGGCCTCCAGAAGGGAGACCGCGTCGCGCTGGTCATTCCCGACGGCGACCAGTTCGTCCTGTCGTTTCTGGGGACTCTATTTGCCGGCGGTGTGCCGGTTCCGATCTATCCGCAGGTCAGCTTCAAGAACGTCGAAAGTTATCACGACACGGTCGCTCACATCGTTCGGGCCGCCGACGCCGCGATGCTCGTCACGACGAACGCGTCGAAACCTTTCATTGATCCGGTCGTGGCGCGCACTTCGGATACGCTGCGAAGCGCTCTCACCGTCGAAAATTTGGCAGGCTCGGAGGGGTCAACTCCCGCGCCTCGTGTCGACGTGCGCGTGGACCCTGACGACCTCGCGCTTCTCCAGTTCACGAGCGGCAGCACGGCGCGGCCAAAGGGAGTGGTGGTCAGCCACGCCAACCTCGCGGCGAACGCCGCGGCGTTCATGCTCGACGGGATCAACCGCGACGAGCGCACGGACAAGGGCGTGAGCTGGTTGCCGCTCTTCCACGACATGGGCCTCATCGGCTTCGTCGTAGGCCCGCTCTTCACGCATATCCCGTGCGTGCTTCTGCCGACGGCGAGCTTCGTACGCTCACCCCGCCTCTGGCTCGAGAAGATCCATCGCCACCGCGGCACCATCACCTACGCTCCGAGCTTCGCCTACGCGCTCGTGGCCAAACGTTTGAAGGACAAGGACATCGAGGGGCTCGATCTCTCGTGTCTACGCATCGCGGGGTGCGGGGCCGAGCCGATTCGTGCGCGGGCCCTGCGGGATTTCGCTTCGAAGCTCGCGCCCGCGCGCTTCGATCCGAGCGCATTCTTACCGTCGTACGGAATGGCGGAAGCAACCCTCGCGATCACGTTTGCTCCGATGAAAGAAGGCTTGCGCACCGACGAGGTGGACTCCGAGCGCCTGACGAAGGGCGAGGCCATTCGCACGACAGGACCGGCCGAGGGCCATCAGGAGATCGTCGACTGTGGCGTTCCGTTTCCCGAGCATGAGGTTGCGATCGTCGACGAGTCAGGCAGGATCTTGGCCGAGCGGCGCGTGGGCCAGATCGTCACCCGCGGCCCGAGCGTGACAAAGGGCTACTTTCGCGATCCGGAGCTGACCGCCCAGGCGCTCAAGCCACTGTCCGCGGGCGAGCAAGAAATTTGGCTTCACACGGGCGACCTCGGATATAGGGTCGACGGGCGGCTGTTCGTGTGCGGCCGCATCAAAGAAATCATCATCATTCGCGGCCGCAATTACTACCCGAGTGACATCGAGTGGGCGGTCGGCGAACTGGCGGCCGTGCGCCGTGGCAACGCCGTGGCGTTCGGCACACAATTCGACGGCGAAGAAAAGCTCGTCGTCTGCTGTGAAGGCACCGCGAGCGACGCTGCCGGAATTCAAGATGGCGTGCGGACGTGCGTAGGAGCCCAGTTCGGGCTGGAAGTACACGAGGTCGTGGTCACGCCGCCGGCCTCGCTGCCACGCACCTCGAGCGGCAAACCGCAGCGTAACAAGACGCGGCTCATGTACCTCGACGGGACGCTGCTCCGCGCACGAAGCGTGCATGGTCCTGCGGTAGCGGCCGGCGATCCGGCTCAATCCACGGAAGGAAACGCGCCCAGCGCCGGTCCGCAAACGTCGTGATCGGCCAGCACAAGCAGCGAAAGATGCTCGGGCAGCCAGGCGAAGGAACGTTACTGCGACCAAACGCCAGCGCGTAAATAGGTACGCGCTCGATTTCTGGACACACGCCGAATGGAACACGATTTAATGGCCGCGCCCGACATGCGCGAAATGGAGAATCAGCGCCCGACACGCGAAGCCTTGCTCGCCATGTTCCGCGAGACGGCGACCGAAGTCGTGGAGCGCGATTTCCACCATGTGATCGAATCCATGCGCATCGACGAGCTCGTCATCGACTCGCTCGGCATGCTCGAGATCATCGGTTCGCTCGAGCGCCAGCTGCGGATTCAGGTCCCGGACGACAGCCTCGCGGGCCTGCAAACGATTCGGGATCTCCTCGACGTCGTCGAGAAGCGCCTCGCGTGAGCTTCACAGCTGCACAGCTGTACAAGGAGAGAGAGCACCATGTCCCTGACGAACTTCGATGCAAACCTGAGAGAGGAGCTGCGAACGCTCGTCGCGGAGATTGCCGAGAAAGACGAGATCCCCGACGGGGCCACGTTCAAGGACCTCGGGATCGACTCGATGATGGGCGTCGAGATCGTCGCGGCGATCGAGCGCCAGTATCACATCAAGATCGACGACGAGGAGCTCGTCGGCTTCACCGATCTCGATTCGGCGTACGCGCTCGTCGTGAAGAAGCTCGACGCGAAAGACGGCACGGCTGCGGCCTAGCGCACCGACTGGCGAAATTGCGGTCGCGCAGCCCGGATTGGAGCGCTCGGGCCATGCTAAACGTCGTGACCCCGCATGCCCGCGCCGCTTTTTGCGAAGGTCGCCAACATCCTCGATTTCCCAGCCGAAGAGCGTGAAGTCCTCCGCTTCTGGCGGGGTGCGCGAATCTTCGAAAAGACTCTGAGCAAGCCCGCCCCGCGCGGCACTTTCATTTTTTACGAGGGCCCCCCGACGGCCAACGGCATGCCCCACAACGGGCATGTGCTCACTCGCGTCATCAAAGATCTCTTCCCGAGGTACAAGACGATGCGCGGATGGAGCGTCCCGCGCAAGGCCGGGTGGGACACGCACGGGCTTCCCGTCGAGGTCGAGGTCGAAAAAGAGCTACGCATCCACGGCAAAGCCGCGATCGAAGCCTATGGCGTCGAGCCCTTCGTGAAGAAGTGCCTCGAATCGGTTTTCCGGTACACGCGCGAATGGGAAGAACTGACCGAGCGAGTGGCCTTCTGGGTCGACCTCGGCGACGCCTACGTCACTTACCACCGGTCGTACGTCGAGAGCGTCTGGTGGGCGCTGAGTCAGCTCTTCGAGAAGGGGCTTCTGTATCAGGGGCACAAGGTCGTCTGGTGGTGGGCTCAGGGCGGGACCGCCCTGAGTTCGGGCGAGGTGGGGCAGGGGTACAAGACGGTCGACGACCCCAGCGTGTACGTGGCGTTCCCGGTCGTGGGCGAGGACAACCTCTCGCTCCTCGTCTGGACGACGACCCCGTGGACGTTGCCGTCGAATATGTTCGCAGCGGTTCACGCCGACTTCGACTACGTCGTTGCGCGAGCCAAAGACGGGCGGCGATACATCGTCGCGAAGGCGCTCGTCGAACCCATCGAAAAAAAAATCGGAGAGCTCGCCGTCGAGCGGGAGATGAAGGGAGCGGAGCTCGCGGGACTCGAGTACACGCCTCCCTTCGACCTCTTCGGGGAAGCGAAGCGGCCCCCGCGGCCGGCCGCCGAGCGGAGCACCGGAGCGTCGTACTGGCGGGTGCTATCCGCGAACTTCGTCACGCTCGACGCGGGCACGGGGATCGTGCACATCGCTCCGGCTTTCGGCGAAGACGACCACGCCCTCTTCATGCGCGAACAGACCCGCCTGTCGCGGCCGGGGGAGGCGCCCGCCCTCGAGCTGTTCTGCGCCGTGAAGCCGGACGGTACGTTCATCGACCGCTTCGACCGTTACGCCGGCCGGTGGGTGAAGGACTGCGACAAGGAGATCCAACACGACCTGAAAGACGCAGGGCTGCTCGTGTTCGCCGAGTCATACCGCCACGACTACCCGTTCTGCTGGCGCGCGGACACCGACCCGCTCATCCAATACGCGCGACCGGCCTGGTACATCCGCACGACCGCGGTCATCGATCGCGCGATCGCCAACAGCCGCGCAATTCATTGGATCCCCGATCACATCAAAGAAGGCCGCTTCGGCGACTTCCTCGCCAACAACGTCGACTGGGCGCTCTCGCGCGAACGCTGGTGGGGAACGCCGCTCAACGTTTGGATGTGCGACCGGGAGCCCGAACACATGGACGCGCCGGCGAGCGTCGCCGAGATCGAAACGCGAAATCCGCGAGCTTTTGAACACTTTCACGCCGCGCGGCGCATCGACGAGACCCTGAGCGAACACCTGATTGTCCACAAACCGTGGATCGACCAGGTCACGTTTCCTTGCGCGAAGTGCCCCGGCACGATGCGGCGCGTCCCCGAGGTAATCGACTGCTGGTTCGATTCGGGGTGCATGCCGTTCGCCCAGTGGGGATACCCGCATCGAGGCCGCGAGCAGTTCGAGCGCACCTTTCCCGCCGACTTCATCAGCGAAGCGATCGATCAGACCCGCGGCTGGTTCTACTCGCTGCTCATGATCTCGACGCTCGTCTTCGAGGCCCAGCCGGTCCCCCACCCCTTCAAGACGTGCATCGTTCTCGGACACGTCAGCGACAAGGAGGGAAAGAAGGAGAGCAAGAGCAAGGGCAATTACACGCCTCCCGAGATCATCCTCGACCGGGTGGCGATGGAGTTCGCCGTGCGCGACACCAAGCCCGGAGAGTCGTCCGCGACCGTCGCGGCCATTTCGCGGGAGGACCTCGATGGAATGGATCTGCCCGAAGGCGCGATCGTCCGAGTTTATCGGAGCGACGATCCCAACGGGGGTATCGAGCTGCCCATCGTGGCGGACAAGCGCTTGCCGCGCCGCGTGGTCGCACTCGGACAAGAGCACCGAGCGAAGCTCGGCGTATTGCCGGCAGAATCCAAAGACATCAAGCCGTTCGAGGTACCGCGCCTGCCGCACGAGGAGCGCGTGACGATCGAAGATCCAACGACTCCTGCGCCGGGTGCCGACGCCTTCCGTTGGTTCTTCTACGCGTCGAGCCCGCCGTGGTCTTCTACGCGCCACTCGCTCTCCAACGTGCGCGCGCTCCAGAAAGAGTTCGCAGTAAAGCTGCGAAACGTCTATTCGTTCTTTACCATCTACGCGAACATCGACGGATTTCGGCCCGGCGCCCAGCCGGAGATGCCGCTCTCGGACCGGCCCGAGCTCGATCGATGGATCCGCGGCGAGCTCGCTGAGGCCACGCGCGTGGTCACGTCGAAGATGGACGAGTACGACGTGTTCGCCGCGACGCAGCGGCTCGTGGCGCTCGTCGACGCGCTGTCGAACTGGTGGGTGCGCCGGAGTCGTAGCCGGTTCTGGAGGTCGGGCTGGGACGACGACAAGCGAAGCGCTCACGAGACGCTGTACACGTCGCTCGTAACGATCGCGAAGCTCACGGCTCCGTTCACGCCCTACGCGGCGGAGGCGATGTATCGAAACCTCGTCGTGGGCCCTGAGGTCTCGGGAGCGCGCGAGAGCGTGCACCTCGAAGACTGGCCAGCCGTCGACGAAGCGGCGATCGACGAGCGTCTCTCGCGCAAAGTGGAAGTGGTCCGTGGGATCGTGAGCCTGGGCCTGAGAGCTCGCATGGACGCAAAAGTCCGGGT